>NZ_NQYG01000005.1:78775-197302 GCF_002878485.1 Pseudomonas sp. AD21 | reverse complement strand
TCACAGGCGCGCCAACGGTGGCGGTGTAAGTGACGGTGCCACCTTCAGCGACCGAGGTATCGGCAGTCAGTTTGACGGTCGAGGTGTCGATGGTATCGGTGACTTCGGTGACCGCCGCAATGGTGCTCGGCACCAGGTTCTCGAAGTTGCCGCCGGTGGTGCCGGTGATGCTGACTTCGACTTTGCCGGCGTCTTTATAGACGTCGTCGGCAGGCGCCGGGACGGTCACGGTGCCGGTGGTTTTGCCGGCTTCGATGGTGATGACGGAGCCGTTGCTCAACGTCACGGTCACCGGAGTCCCGGCCGGGTTGGTGAGGGTTGCGGTGTAAACGATCGAACCGCCTTCAGCCACGGTACCGGTGGCGGTCAGCGACAGGTTGGTGGTGTCGACGGTGTCGGTCACGGTGGTGGTCGCTGGCGTCGTGTTCGGCACCAGGTTCTCGAAGTTGCCGCCGGTCGCGCCGGTAATCGTGGTGCTGACGGTGCCACTGTTGTTGTAGACGTCGTTCGGCGCGGTTGGCACGTTGACGGTGCCCGTGGTCTGGCCAGCTTCGATGGTGATGGTCGAGCCGTTGGACAGGGTGACGGTCACCGGCGTCTGCGCCGGGTTGGTCAGGGTCGCGGTGTAAGTGATCTGACCACCTTCGACCACGCTGCCAGTGGCGGTCAGGGTCAGGTTGGTAGTGTCGATCGAATCGGTGATGGTGGTCACCGCCGGTGTCGGGTTCGGCACCAGGTTTTCGAAGTTGCCGCCGGTGGCACTGGTGATGATGGTGCTGACGGTGCTGCCGTTGTTGTAGACGTCATTCGGCGGGGTCGGCACGTTGACGGTGCCTGTGGTCTGGCCGGCTTCGATGGTGATAGTCGAGCCATTGGACAGGGTGACGGTCACCGGCGTCTGGGCCGGGTTGGTCAGGGTCGCGGTGTAGGTGATCTGACCGCCTTCGGTGACGCTGTTGCCAGCGGTCAGGGTGACGGTGGTGGTGTCGATGGTGTCGGTGACCTGGGTGGTCGCCGGAGTGGTCGGCGGGGTCACGGTGATGCCGTTGCCGCCAGTGGTGCCGGTGACGGTCACGTCGATCTGGGTCGGGTCGTTATAAACGGTGTCGTTCGGTGCCAGTGGCACGTTGACGGTGCCGGTGGTGGAGCCGGCCGGAATCACGATCACCGAGCCATTGGACAGGGTGATGGTCAGGTCGGTCAGCGGCGCCTGGGTCAGGGTCGCGGTGTACACCAGCACGCCGCCGGCTTCGGTGATGGTCGGCGTGGCGCTGAGGCTCAGGGTCGACTCACGCAGGGCGTTGGTGGTGGTGTCGGTGGTCTGGCCGCCGGTGATGTTTTGCGCTGCTTGTGCGCCGGAGTTGATGCCTGCAGTCGGGAAGCCAATGGTCGGATCAACGCGGCCAGCGGTGGCGTCGAGCATCACGAAGCTGTGACCGCCACCGGCGGCACCGCCAGTGCCTGCGGCGCTCGGGCCGGCAGCGGTAGCATCCAGAGCGGTGGTCGGGTCGACACCGGCGGCGATGGCCTGCTGCAGTTCTGCTACAGAAGGCGCGGCTTGCGCAGTGGCTTCAGCCAGGTCAGCGCTGGAGTCGGGCGCATTGGCGCTCCACTGGGTCTCGCGGCCCAGATCCA
Organism: Pseudomonas sp. AD21; assembly: GCF_002878485.1. Classification (NCBI taxonomy): domain Bacteria; kingdom Pseudomonadati; phylum Pseudomonadota; class Gammaproteobacteria; order Pseudomonadales; family Pseudomonadaceae; genus Pseudomonas; species Pseudomonas sp. AD21. Next base: position 195,667 of record NZ_NQYG01000005.1, on the reverse strand, counting down.
GGGTGCGGCCATCAGCCAGTTCCAGCGATACGGCGCCGGAGAGGCCGGTGTCGATCTGGTCGCCGACGAACAGGCGATCGCCTTCAACGAGCACGCGGCGTACACCCTCGGGGGAGACCACGAATACCTGACCGACAATGCTTTTGACGATGGCAACAACACTGCTCATTGAAGACTCTCCGGGTGTTACGTTCAGTTGACTTCCATAGCCTGATGGCTTTGGCGCCGATTCAGTCTGGACGTACTTTAAAAATTTGCGAATCAAGTTTGACGCGACTCTCGTCAATAATTTGGCTAGATTTTTTCGCTATTAACTTTATGCCAAACTATTGACCTTCTGGGTGCCATCCTAAACAATCGTCCCAGTAATGTCACATTGATATTTATGCGGCGACCTGTCCTTCAGCGTGTGATCCAGTTCCTATTTTGAACTTTCCGACATACGGTCATTCCGGTTGCCATCATCCGACGCAGCGCCACGTTCTGCTGTGATTCAAGACAAGAAGTTCTGGGAAATACCTATCATGCGTTCGCCCCTGTTCCTGGCTGTACCCTTCGCTCTCGCCGCCTCTTTCGTCCAAGCACAATCCTTACCAGAAGCCATGCAACAGGCACTGGATGTCCATCCGGAGATCCAGGCAGGGGTCAACAGTCGTTTGGCGGCGGATTATCAGTTAAAGGCTGCCAAAGGTGGATACCTGCCCAAGGTCGATCTGCTGGGCGGTTATGGTCGTGAAGGTACCGACAGCGTGACCACCCGCGCCAATGGCGGGAGCAACCACTACGAAACCCTGAACCGCGGCGAGTCAAGTTTACGTCTCTCGCAAATGGTTTTTGACGGTTTTGCGACGTCCAGCGAAGTCGGGCGTCAACAAGCCACCGTCAACTCCCGCGCCTACTCGTTGCTCGGCACTTCCGAGCGCACCGCGCTGACCGTTGCCCAGGTGTATCTGGACGTGCTGCCCCGCCGCGAATTCGTGCGTCTGGCCGAAGAAAATCTTAAGAGCCACCAGCGCATCTATGACCAGATCCAGCTGCGCACCCAGCGCGGTGTCGGCAGCGGTGCCGACCTCGATCAGGCTGAAGCGCGGATGGCTCAGGCGCGCAACAACCTGATCACCGAACAGACCAACCTTGCCGACTCCGAGACCAACTTCCTCAGCGCCGTCGGCCAGATGCCTGACCAGCTGGAGCGTCCTGCACCGTTCATGGCGATGATGCCGGCCAACCTCAATGAAGCCCGCACGCAGATGCTGGAAAACAGCCCGATCCTGCGTTCGGCCGAGTCCGACATCGCCGCGGCCGAGAAGCAGTACGAAACCGCCAAGTCGACGTTCTACCCGCGTTTCGACGCCGAACTGGGGCGCACCGCCGACAACGATCTGGACGGCCAGAACGGTCACAACAACGAATGGCAGGCGATGCTGCGCATGCGCTTCAACCTGTATTCGGGTGGCAGCAACAAGGCCGATCTGGAATCCAAGTCGTACCTGTCGAACCAGGCACTGGACATCCGCAACAACGCCTTGCGTCAGTTGAACGAAGAACTGGGCCTGGCCTGGAACGCCCTGAACAATGCCAACGCCCAGGTGCCGATCGCTCAGCAATACGTTGATCACAGCACTGCAGTGCGCACCGCCTACCAGCGTCAGTTCAGCCTTGGCGAGCGAACCCTGCTCGATTTGCTCGACAGCGAAAACGAGTTGTTCACCGCTTCGCGTCGTTTGGCCGAGATCAAGAACATTCAGTTATTTACTCAGTATCGAATCAAGGCGACCATGGGCGAGTTGCTCAGAAGCCAGGGAGTGGTCGCACCATTGGCATCCGTCGTGCAGAACGATGTGAAGCCGAAGGTCCAACTGCCCGGTATGAATTGAGCAGAACCTTCATTGTTCAATTGTTAGCCAAGAGTGCCGAGCGTGGAATCAGAAGTCAGTCGAGTTCAACTCATTCATGATCCGCGCGCGATGCACGACGATCCGTTACTGGATGGTCTGCTCGCTCTGTGCATGCTGCACCAGAAACCCGCCAGCGCGGCGATGCTGACCACCGGTTTGCCGCTGCCCAAGCAACGCCTGAGTGTCGAGTTGCTGCCCCGCGCAGCGGCTCGCGCCGGCCTGCAGGGCCGGGTGCTGCAACGCAAGCTGGAAGAGATTCCGGCGATTGCCATGCCGGCGCTGTTGCTGCTCAAGGATGGCCGCAGTGCGGTCCTGCTCGGCTGGCAAGGCGAGAACGAAGCCCGGGTGCTGCTCAGCGAAAGCGACGGCGGCGAATCGGTGGTCAGCCGCGAACTGCTGGCCGACGACTACACCGGCAAAGTGTTCTTCGCCCAGCCGCAGCACAAATTCGACGTCAACCACGGCACACTGATCCCGCGTGCGCGTTCGTGGTTTCGCGACACCCTCAAGCGTTCCCGCTGGCTGTATGCCGACGCGATCGCCGCCAGTTTCCTGATCAACATCATCGCCATGGCCGCGCCGCTGTTCGTGATGAATGTCTACGACCGCGTGGTGCCGAACCAGGCCGAAGCGACCCTGTGGGTGCTGGCGCTGGGCATCACCGGTGCCTACATCTTCGACTTGGTACTCAAAAGCCTGCGCAGCCTGTGCCTGGATCTGGCCGGCAAGAAAACCGACCTGATCATCTCCGCCACGCTGTTCGAGCGCATCGTTGGTATGGCCATGAAGTACCGCCCGGCGCGGGTCGGCAGCTTTGCGCAAAACATCCATGAGTTCCAGAGCCTGCGCGACTTCCTCGCCTCGCTGACCCTGACCAGCCTGATCGACCTGCCGTTCACCATCCTGATCTTCATCGTCATCGCCATTCTCGGCGGGCATCTGGTGTGGATTCCGGTGCTGGCGTTCCCGATTGCGCTGTTGATCGGCTATGCGCTGCAGAAGCCGCTGGTAGCGACCATGGAGCGCACCATGGCCCTCGGTGCCGAGCGGCAGTCGAGCCTGATCGAAACCCTCGCCGGCCTCGACGCGGTCAAGGTCAACAACGCCGAAAGTGAACGCCAATACCAGTGGGAACAGACCATCGGCACCCTCAGCCGTCTCGAGTTGCGGGTGAAAATGCTCTCCGGTCTGGCGATGAACATCACCCTGCTGATCCAGCAACTGGCCGGGGTGATCATGATCGTCTTCGGCGTGTACCAGATCATCGCCGGCAACCTGAGCATGGGCGGCCTGATTGCCTGCTACATGCTCAGTGGCCGCGCGCTCAGCCCGCTGGCGTCACTGTCCGGTCTGCTGACCCGCTACCAGCAGGCGCGGGTGACCATGACCTCGGTCGACCAGATGATGGAGCTGCCGCAGGAGCGCAATTTCGAAGAGCGTCCGCTGAGCCGCAAGGTGCTGCAGGGCGCGATCGAGTGCCGTCAGCTGAACTTCACCTACCCGGAACAACAGAACCCGGCGCTGAAAAACATCAACCTGGTGATCCGTCCCGGCGAGAAGATCGGCATCATTGGCCGCAGCGGCTCAGGCAAGAGTTCGCTGGCGAAACTGCTGGTGGGCCTGTATCAACCGGACGACGGCGCGTTGCTGGTGGACGGTGTGGATATCCGTCAGATCGACGTCAGCGAGCTGCGCTACAACATCGGCTACGTGCCGCAGGACATCCAGCTGCTGGCCGGCACCCTGCGCGACAATCTGGTCTCCGGAGCACGTTACGTCGAAGACGAACTGGTGCTGCAAGCCGCCGAACTGGCCGGTGTCCATGAATTCGCCCGCCTGCACCCGCAAGGCTACGAGCTGCAAGTCGGCGAGCGCGGGCAGAATCTGTCCGGCGGCCAACGGCAGAACGTCGCACTGGCGCGGGCTCTGCTGCTCAACCCGCCGATCCTGCTGCTCGATGAACCGACCAGCGCCATGGACAACACCGGCGAAGAACGCCTCAAGCAACGCCTGGCCGCCGTCGTTGAAAACAAGACCGTGGTGCTGGTGACGCACCGGGCCTCGCTGCTGTCGCTGGTCGACCGTCTGCTGGTGGTCGACCGTGGACAGATTCTCGCCGATGGCCCGAAAGCCGCCGTGATGGAAGCGTTGAAGAAGGGGCAGATCAGTGTTGCTTAAGTCGGGTGTCAAAGAGTCGATCCGTCGCTACTTCAAGGGTTCTGCCTCGCTGCAGGGCCAGCCGCTGCCGGAGGTCAACAAGGCGCTGATCGAGGACGCCCCGCGCGTCGTGCGCCTGACCATCTGGGCGATCATCGGCTTCTTTATCTTTCTGCTGCTGTGGGCCAACTTCGCCGTGATCGACGAAGTGACCAAGGGCGACGGCAAGGCGATTCCATCGTCGAAGATCCAGAAAATCCAGAACCTCGAGGGCGGGATCGTCTCCGAACTGTTCGTCAAGGAAGGTCAGATCGTCGAGGCTGGCGCACCGCTGATTCGCCTCGACGACACGCGATTTGCTTCCAACGTCGGCGAAACCGAGGCCGATCGACTGTCGATGCTGCTGCGCGTCGAGCGTCTGAGCGCCGAGGTCGATGACCGTCCGCTGAATTTCCCTGAGGACGTACTCAAAGCCGTGCCGGGCCAGGCAAAAAGCGAAGAGTCGCTGTACATCAGCCGCCGCCAGCAATTGCACGACGAGATCGGTGGTTTGCAGGAGCAGTTGATCCAGCGTCAGCAAGAGCTGCGCGAGTTCAGCTCCAAGCAGGCGCAGTACCGCCAGCAACTGGGCCTGCAACGCCAGGAAATCAACATGTCCGAGCCGCTGGTGGCCCAGGGCGCGGTATCGCCGGTGGAAGTACTGCGGCTCAAGCGTGCCGAGGTGGAAACCCGTGGTCAGCTCGATGCAACCACGCTAGCCATCCCGCGCGCCGAATCGGCGATCAAGGAAGTGCAGCGCAAAATTGATGAAACTCGCGGCAAATTCCGCAGTGAAGCGCTGACCCAACTCAACGAAGCCCGCACCGACCTGAATAAGGCCCAGGCCACCGGCAAGGCGCTGGAAGACCGGGTCAGCCGTACGCTGGTCACCTCGCCAGTGCGCGGCATCGTCAACAAGTTGCTGGTCAACACCATCGGCGGGGTGATCCAGCCGGGCAGCGACATGGTGGAAATCGTACCGCTGGATGACACCTTGCTGGTCGAAGCCAAGATCCGTCCGCAGGACATTGCCTTCCTGCACCCGGGGCAGGAAGCGATCGTGAAGTTCACCGCGTATGACTACACCATTTACGGTGGACTCAAAGCCAAGCTCGAGCAGATCGGTGCCGACACCATCACCGACGAAGACAAGAAAACCACCTACTACATCATCAAGGTGCGCACCGAGCGCAGCCACCTGGGCACCGATGAAAAGCCGCTGCTGATCATTCCGGGGATGGTTGCGTCGGTGGATATCATCACCGGCAAGAAGTCGGTGTTGAGTTATCTGCTCAAGCCGATCATCCGGGCGCGGGCCGAGGCGTTGCACGAGCGGTAGGTCTTCGGCGCTGCTGACGGCCTCTTCGCGAGCAGGCTCGCTCCCACATTGGATCGTGACCGAGCACAAAATTTTCGGTCACTGGAGATCAACTGTGGGAGTGAGCCTGCTCGCGATAGGGCCAGCCAATTCACCACACATCTGTCAATAAGTGACACAAATCGTCACTCACCAAACCGTCCATTCCTCACCATCCGCCATATCGTTATTCATTAACGGTATTTAATTTCAAGTTCTTATAGCTTTAAAGTCATCCCCCTGCGTACCTGCCGACCAATCGGCGCGCCGCACGACCTGAACCAACACGTAATCCAGCGTGAGTTTCTGATCGACGTGCGCGCCCGTGAGCGCGCCGTGCGTGGGAGATTGAAAGATGTCCGCAGCTACTGCCACCCCAAGCGCCGCGACTGCCGCGCCGCAAGCCTTTGAAATCCGCCCGTTCAGCGGTGCCGTCGGCGCCGAAATCATCGGTCTGGATCTGACCCGCCCGGTCAACGACCAGGACTTCGCCCGCATCCACCGTGCGCATCTGGATCACCACGTCGTGGTCTTCCGCGACCAGCGCATTACCCCGCACCAGCAGATCGACTTCAGCCGCCGTTTCGGCGTGTTGCAGATTCACGTGCTCAAGCAGTTCCTGCTGGCCAATCACCCGGAAATTCTCATCGTTTCCAACATCGTCGAGAACGGCCAGAGCATCGGCCTCGGCGATGCCGGCAAGTTCTGGCACTCCGACCTCTCCTATAAAGAGCTGCCGAGTCTCGGTTCGATGCTGCATGCCCAGGAGCTGCCGTCCGAGGGCGGCGACACGCTGTTTGCCGACATGCACAAAGCCTGGGACCACCTGCCCGAAGCGTTGCGCAAAGCCGTCGAAGGCCGCTCGGCCGCGCATTCCTACACGGCGCGCTACAGCGAGACCAAATTCGCAGGCAACTGGCGCCCGACCCTGACCCCGGAGCAACTGGCGCAGGTCGCCGAAGTGGTGCACCCGATCGTCCGTACCCACCCTGAAAACGGCCGCCAGGCCTTGTTCGTCAGCGAAGGCTTCACCACGCGCATCGTGGGTTTGCCGGAGGACGAGAGCAAACAACTGCTCGCCGAGCTCTACGCCCACAGCGTGCTGCCGCAAAACATCTATCGCCATCAGTGGCAGCCCCACGACATGGTGTTCTGGGACAACCGCTCGCTGATCCACCTTGCCGCCGGCTGCCCTGCGCACCTGCGCCGCAAGCTGTATCGCACGACCATTCAGGGCGACGCGCCTTTCTGATTTGCCGGAGATCCGATCATGTCCAAACGTCTTCCATTTGCACCGCTGGCTGCCGCTATTGGCTTGGGTTTCAGCCTGATTGCCGGCAGCCTGGTGGCGCCGACTGTGGCCCACGCCGAAGGTGAAATCCGCATCGCCGAGCAGTTCGGCATTGTCTATTTATTGCTCAACGTGGTGCGCGATCAGGGCCTGATCGAGAAGTACGGCAAGCAGGAAGGCATCGACATCAAGGTCGACTGGACGCAGCTCTCGGGCGGCGCGGCGGTCAACGATGCGCTGCTGTCCGGTTCCATCGACATTGCCGGTGCCGGGGTCGGCCCGTTGCTGACTATCTGGGATCGCACCCACGGCAAGCAGAACGTCAAAGCCGTGGCTTCGCTGGGCAACTTCCCGTACTACCTGGTGAGCAATAACCCCAAGGTCAAAACCATCGCCGACTTCACCGAGAAGGACCGCATCGCGGTGCCGGCGGTGGGCGTTTCGGTGCAGTCGCGTTTCCTGCAATACGCGGCGGCCAAGCAGTGGGGTGACAAGGAATTCAATCGCCTCGACAAATACACCATCGCCGTCCCGCACCCGGACGCCACTGCCGCGTTGATTGCCGGCGGCACCGAGCTGACCGGGCATTTCTCCAACCCGCCGTTCCAGGATCAGGCGCTGCAGAATCCGAATGTGCACGTGGTGCTCAACTCCTACGACATCCTTGGCCCGAACTCGCCGACGGTGCTGTTCGCCACCGAAAAATTCCGCAACGACAATCCGAAGACCTACAAAGCCTTCGTCGAAGCGCTGACCGAAGCCGCGCAATTCGCCCAGAACGATAAAGGCGCCGCAGCGGACACCTACATTCGCGTGACCAAAGCCAGGATCGACCGCGCCGAGCTGCTGAAAATCATCGACAACCCGCAGTTCGAATTCAGCGTCACGCCGAAAAATACGTATCCACTGGCCGAATTCCTCTACCGCGTCGGCGCGATCAAGAACAAACCTGAATCTTGGAAGGACTACTTCTTCCAGGACGCCAAACCGTTGCAAGGGAGCTGATCGAGATGAACGCTCCCTTGCAAGGCCACGCGGCCAGCAACCCGATCGCCAGCAGCCAGGCGCTACTGGCGGTGGATAACGTCAGCCTCGAATACCGCACCCCGCAACGGGTGGTGCGGGCCACGCATCAGGTCAGTTTCGAAATCGATCCGGCGGACCGTTTCGTGCTGCTCGGCCCGTCGGGCTGCGGCAAGTCGACCTTGCTCAAGGCGGCCGCCGGCTTCATTGCGCCCAGTGAAGGCGAGATCCGCCTGCAAGGTCAGCGTGTCGATGGGCCGGGTCCGGACCGGATCGTGGTGTTCCAGGAATTCGATCAACTGCCGCCGTGGAAAACCGTCAAACAGAACGTGATGTTTCCGCTGCTCGCCTCGCGAACCTTGAACAAAAAAGACGCCGAAGAGCGCGCGCTGCACTATCTGGAAAAAGTCGGTCTGGCAGCGTTTGCCGATGCCTATCCGCACACCCTGTCCGGCGGCATGAAGGCGCGGGTGGCGATTGCCCGAGCGCTGGCGATGCAGCCGAAAATCCTCTTGATGGACGAGCCTTTCGCCGCGCTGGACGCGTTGACCCGGCGCAAGATGCAGGAAGAATTGCTGCTGCTCTGGGAAGAGGTGCGCTTCACCTTGCTGTTCGTCACCCACTCGATCGAAGAGGCGCTGGTGGTCGGCAATCGCATCCTGCTGCTGTCGCCACATCCGGGGCGGGTGCGCGCTGAAGTGCACAGCCATCAATACGATCTGCAAAGCCTCGGCGGCGGGGCGTTTCAGGAGTCGGCACGGCGCATTCACCGTTTGCTGTTCGATGAAGGCCAGTCGCCGGAAACCGAGCGTGACCACGACTTCAACGACATTCGCATCGCTTATTGAGCGTTTTGGAGGATTGCCCGATGAGCCAACGATCGTCTGTACGACAAGAGTTTGAGACCGTCCCTGAACCGCTGACCAGCGTGCCGCTCGAGCGCGAATTACCGCTGGGCCAACGCCTGTGGCAACAGGGCTGGCTGCGTAAAAGCCTGATCCTGATGTTGCTTGCGGTGTTGTGGGAAATCGTCGCCCGGGTGCAGAACAACGACTTGTTGCTGCCGAGTTTTCTGCAGACCAGTCATGCGTTGTACGACGGCCTGCTCAGTGGTGAATTGCTGGGCAAGGTGTGGATATCTCTGGTGGTGCTGATCAAGGGTTACCTGATCGGCATCGTGCTGGCGTTTGCCCTGACCACGCTGGCGGTGTCGACCCAGTTTGGCCGCGATCTGCTGAGCACCCTGACCTCGATGTTCAACCCGCTGCCGGCGATCGCCTTGCTGCCATTGGCCTTGCTCTGGTTCGGGCTGGGGCAGAACAGCCTGATCTTCGTACTGGTGCATTCGGTGCTGTGGGCGCTGGCGTTGAACACTTACGCCGGTTTTCTCGGTGTGTCTGAAACCCTGCGCATGGCCGGGCGCAACTATGGGCTGAAGGGTATGCGTTTTGTGCTGTTCATCCTGATACCGGCGGCGCTGCCGTCGATTCTCGCCGGGCTGAAAATCGGCTGGGCGTTTGCCTGGCGCACGCTGATCGCCGCTGAGCTGGTGTTTGGTGCGACCAGTGGCAAAGGCGGTTTGGGCTGGTACATCTTCCAGAACCGCAACGAGTTATACACCGACAAGGTGTTCGCCGGGTTGGCGGTGGTGATCCTGATCGGGTTGCTGGTGGAGAATCTGGTGTTCGACACGCTGGAGCGGGTGACGGTGAAGCGCTGGGGTATGCAGCGCTGAGATTTCTGTTGGCAGGACTGGCCCCTTCGCGAGCAAGCCCGCTCCCACAGGGGAAACGCATTCGAAAATGTGGGAGCGGGCTTGCTCGCGAAGGCGTCGGTTCATACGCCACCTGTTTCAAGGATGTTTGCTAGCATTGCACCCAGATCAATCCAGATCGGCCACGAGTGCTCTGCATGCAACTCCCGGACATGAACCTGCTGGTCGCCCTCGACGCTTTGCTCGACGAAGGCAGTGTGGTCGGTGCTGCGCGGCGCATGAACCTCAGCCCCGCCGCCATGAGCCGCACCCTGACGCGCATCCGTGAAGCCATCGGCGATCCGATCTTGGTGCGCGCCGGCCGTGGCCTGGTGCCCACCCCCAAAGCCCTCGAGCTGCGCGAACAAGTGCGTGATGTGGTTGAGCAAGCGGCGCTGTTGTTCCGGTCGGCCGACACCGTGGAACTGGGCACTTTGCGCCGGCGTTTCAGCATCCGTGCCAACGATTTTTTCATTGGTGTGTACGGCGGCAAGCTGTTCGACACCCTCGACCAACTGGCGCCGCACTGTGAATTGCGCTTCGTCCCCGAGGGCGATGGTGACGATGAAGCGCTGCGCGAAGGGCGCATCGATCTGAGCGTCAGCAACACCCGTCCGGTGACCCCGGAAGTCAAAGTGCAAAACCTCTTCTCCACGCATTTCGTGGGTCTGGTGCGTGAGGATCATCCGTTGCTCGACGGTGAAATCACCGCCGAGCGTTATGCCGGGTTCTCCCATATCAGCATGTCGCGCCGTGGCATTGCCCGTGGGCCCATCGATACCGCGCTGAACGCCCTGGGCCTGGAGCGGCGGGTGGCGGTGATCGCGCCGAGCTTCCATGCGGCGATGTTTGCCTTGCCCGATTCCGACCTCATCCTGCCGGTGCCCAAGGAAGCGCTGCTCAGCGTGCGCCGTCTGGGCTTGAAGCTGCGCTCGTTCGACCTGCCGATCCCGCTGCCGACGCTGATGCTGACCCAGGCCTGGCACCCGCGCTTCGACAAGGACCCGGCGCACCGCTGGCTGCGCGAAACGCTCAAGGCGTGTTGCGACGAAACGTGGCTGGCCGCGCAACCCTGATCCGAAACCACAAAAACCCTGTAGGAGTGAGCCTGCTCGCGATAGCGGTGTACCAGTCGCCGAAAATATCGACTGAAATGGCGCCATCGCGAGCAGGCTCACTCCTACAGGGGAAATAATTGCGCCTGACGCACTTATAACCTGCCGATAAGTCAATTTTCGTCAGCAGTAAGCCCGACTAAGATGCTCCGGTATTTTCCCTCCGGAGTTCGCATTCATGACATCCCTGACGGTCCCGGCGCCCATCGCTGCGGCCAGTCCGGCGACGGCGGCCACGCCACCGGTGTTCGGGGCGCGGATCATCACCGGCCTGATTGGCGTGCTGCTGGCGGTGCTGGTCTCGGGCCTCAACGAGATGGTGACCAAAGTCGCGCTTGCCGACATCCGTGGCGCGCTGAACATCGGGTACGACGAAGGCACCTGGCTGGTCGCCTGCTACGCCGCGACCTCGGTGGCAGCGATGGCTTTCGCGCCGTGGTGCTCGGTGACCTTTTCGCTACGCCGTTTCACCCTCTGCGCGATCAGCCTGTTCACGCTGCTCGGCGTGCTGTGCCCGTTCGCCCCGAACTACGAAAGCCTGTTGCTGATGCGCACCCTCCAAGGCCTGGCCGGCGGTGCGTTGCCGCCGATGCTGATGACCGTTGCCCTGCGGTTCCTGCCGGCCAATTTCAAACTCTATGGCCTGGCCGGTTACGCGCTGACCGCGACTTTCGGCCCCGGCCTCGGCACGCCGCTGGCCGGTTTGTGGAGTGAATACGTCGGTTGGCAATGGACGTTCTGGCAAATCATCGTGCCGTGCCTGATTGCCATGGCGATGGTCGCCTGGGGCATTCCGCAGGATCCGCTGCGTCTGGAACGCCTCAAGACCTTCAACTGGAAGGGGCTGCTGCTGGGCTTTCCGGCGATCTGCATGCTGGTGATCGGCTTGCTCCAGGGCAATCGACTGGACTGGTTCGAATCGGACCTGATCTGCGCGCTGCTCGGCGCCGGCTCGCTGTTGTTGCTGGCGTTTCTGATCAACGAATGGTCGCAGCCGATCCCGTTTTTCAAGCTGCAGATGCTCGGCATCCGCAACCTGTCGTTCGCGCTGATGACCCTCGCCGGGGTGCTGGTGGTGTTGCAGGCGGTGGTGTTGATTCCGTCGAGCTATCTGGCGCAGGTGCAGGGTTACCGCCCGGTGCAGACTGCGCCGATCATGCTGATCGCCGCATTGCCGCAGCTGATTGCGCTGCCGCTGGTGGCGGCGCTGTGTAACTTGCGTTGGGTCGATTGTCGCTGGGTGCTGGGCATCGGCTTGAGCATGTTGACGCTGTCCTGCCTGGGCGGCTCGCTGCTGACCTCGGAATGGATTCGCGACAATTTCTACGTCCTGCAGTGGTTGCAGATCTTCGGTCAGCCGATGTCGGTACTGCCGCTGTTGATGTTGTCCACCGGCAGCATTCAACCGCAGGACGGGCCGTTCGCTTCCGCCTGGTTCAACACGGTGAAAGGCTTGGCAGCGGTGGTCGCCACCGGTGTGATCGAAGCGCTGACCACCGCGCGCCTGCATTTCCACTCGACCATGTTGATCGACAACCTCGGCAATTCACCGTTGGCCGATGGCAGCGATCCGGGCCTCGCCCATCGCCTGCACGAACAGGCGGTGGTGCTGACTTCTTCTGATCTCTATGTGTGCATGGCCGGCGTCGCGGTGACGCTGATCCTGCTGATTTTCTGGCTGCCGACGCGGATCTTTCCGCCGCGCGCGCCGACCTGATGGCTGTACTGAAACAGAAGGTTTTTATGACGACTCAAGCAAAACAGAAACTCGCGGTGGCCGTGGCCGCCGCACTGGCGGTGGGTGTGCTGGTGTACCTGGCGATGCCCGGCCTGTTTGGTAAACGGACTCAGCAAAACACCAACGATGCGTTCGTTTCGGCCGACTACACTCTGGTGGTGCCGCGCGTGGCCGGTTTCATCAAGGAAGTGCTGGTGGAAGACAACCAGCAAGTGAAGGCCGGCCAACTGCTGGCCTTGATCGATGACCGTGATCTGCGCGCCGCTGCGCAAGCCGCCGATGCGCAAACCCTGGTCGCCCGCGCGCAATTGCAAAACGCCAGGGCGACGCTGGAGCGGCAGACGTCGGTGATCGCTCAGGCCCAGGCTGCGGTGGTGTCGGCCAAGGCTGAAATGGCTTTTGCTCAGCAGGAATTGAATCGCTACAACCATTTGGCCGGCGTCGGTGCCGGGACTGTGCAGAACGCGCAACAGGCGCGCACGCGTATCGATCAGGCGACTGCGCACCTCGACACGGCAACCGCGAAACTGGCGGCGGAGCGCAAGCAGGTCGACATTCTTACGGCTCAGCGCGATGCCGCCGAAGGCAGTTTGAAGCACTCGCAGGCGGCGCTGGAAATCGCCAGTTTCGAGCTGTCCTATACGCGCATCACTGCGCCACAGGACGGCATGGTCGGCGAGCGGGCGGTGCGCGTCGGCGCTTATGTCACGCCGGGCAGCAAACTGCTGGCGGTGGTGCCGTTGCGCCAGGCCTATGTGATCGCCAACTTTCAGGAAACCCAACTGACCGACGTGCAGCCGGGCCAGGCAGTTGAGGTACGGGTCGACAGCCTCGGCGGCGAAGCCTTGAGCGGTCGCGTCGAAAGCATCGCGCCGGCGACCGGGGTGACCTTTGCTGCCGTGAAACCGGATAACGCCACTGGCAACTTCACCAAGGTCGTGCAGCGGATTCCGGTGAAGATCCTGCTTGAACCGGGTCAGCCGTTGGCCGAGCGACTACGCGTCGGCATGTCGGTTGAAGCGCGCATTGATACCCGCCGTTCGGCGCCGGCGGTGCGTGAGGTGACTCAGCGATGATCAAGGTCGAATCGGCTGGCGCTTTCGCGAGCAAGCCCGCTCCCACAGGAGGAACGCATTCCAACGTGTGGGAGCGAGCCTGCTCGCGAAGAGGCCAGTGGCAGCAACTCACCTTCAGTGCCTTGCTCGCCCTTGGCCTCAGCGCCTGCACCGTCGGCCCGGATTTCCACAAACCCCAGGCCACGCAAATCGCCGACTGGGCCAAACCCGCCAGGTCCGCCCCAAGCCAGGCGGTCAGTCAGCCGCTGAACGAACGCTGGTGGGATGTTTTCCATGATGCGCAGCTCTCGGCCCTCACACAGCGTGCAATGCAGAGCAACCTCGACTTGCAACTGGCCAGCAGCCGCTTGCAACAAAGCCGCGCCGCGCGCCAGGTGATCACGTCGGATCGTTACCCGAACAGCGTCGCTACCGGTAGCTACGCGCGTAAACGCAACAGCGGCGAAGGCCTGAGTGATCCGTCCGGACACAATGGCGATTCCGCCTTCAACCTGTGGGACGCCGGTTTCTCGGCCTCGTGGGAACTGGATTTCTGGGGCCGCGTGCGCCGGGAAACCGAAGCCGCCGACGCCAACCTTGAAGTCGCCGAAAACGCTCGTCGCGGCGTGTTGCTGGCGGTTCTTGCCGACACCGCGCAGAACTACATCCAGCTGCGCGGCGTGCAGAACACTCGTGCGGTCACCGAGCAGAACCTCGATGTCGCCCGGCACAGCCTCAAACTGTCACAACTGCGCCTCAACGATGGTGTGGCGACCGATCTGGACGTCGCCGAAGCCGCCGCGCAGGTCGCCGCCATCGAGTCGCGTCTGCCCGCCCTGGAGCAACGCCAGTCGCAGCTGATCAACGCGATCAGCCTGTTGATGGGCGAACCGCCACAAGCGTTGGCCAAAGCGTTATCCACAGACGCGGCGGTGCCGCAGTCGCCGCTGCAAGTCGCCATTGGCCTGCCGTCGCAGCTGGCCGAACGCCGTCCGGACATCCGTCAGGCCGAGGCGCATCTGCATGCCGCCACCGCCAACATCGGCGTGGCCAAGGGCGATTTTTATCCGCGCATCACCTTGTCCGGCAGCCTCGGCTCACAGGCAATGCAACTCAGTGATTTCGGCTCCTGGGGTTCACGCGCGTTCGGTATCGGCCCGCAATTCAGCCTGCCGCTGTTCGACGGCGGACGCCTGCGCGGCATGTTGCAACTGCGCGAAGCCCAGCAACAGGAAGCGGCCATCGCCTACCAGCAAACCGTGCTGCGCGCCTGGCATGAAATCGACGACCAATTGAGCGCATACAACGCCAGCCAACGCCGCCGCGACAGCCTCGCCGAAGCCGTACGCCAGAACCAGATCGCCCTGCGCACCGCACAACAGCAATACGTCGAAGGCGTGGTCGATTTCGTCAACGTCCTTACCGTGCAGAGCGCGTTGCTGGCGACGCAGGAGCAGTGGGTGGAAAGTTCGACCGGGGTGTCGCTGGCGATGGTCGGGTTGTACAAGGCGTTGGGTGGGGGATGGCAGTCGGTGTATCCGGAGGCGGAGATGGCGCAACGCTAATGGCCAATGTCTGTTCCGGCATAACCGATTCTCGCTATGCCAGAGCGTAGAAGCGGCTTGAGCGGATTGCCGGATATCGTGAAACCGCACACCGCCATCGACGGCCCTGCTGTGGCTGACCTAAAGTGACGGCAGGTTCGGGACCTTCCGTT
Source organism: Pseudomonas sp. AD21 (assembly GCF_002878485.1). Classification (NCBI taxonomy): domain Bacteria; kingdom Pseudomonadati; phylum Pseudomonadota; class Gammaproteobacteria; order Pseudomonadales; family Pseudomonadaceae; genus Pseudomonas; species Pseudomonas sp. AD21. Next base: position 180,524 of record NZ_NQYG01000005.1, on the reverse strand, counting down.
CGAGACATTCCGGCACAGCAAGAGGATGCAATGGCGGCACACAGAGAAACGCCGGTTGGCGACACGCAGGATCCACGTGCGGTCCCGGGGGCATGGTTGGTTGCCCTGCGCCTGATTCGCTGGGCCAGAGAGCACTGGCTGTTGCCGATCATGCTGCTGGCGGCGGTGGTGCGTTTTTACGACCTGACGGCGGCGGCGATCTGGTTCGATGAAGGCTCCAGTGTCCTGCTGAGCCAGTTTCCGCTGGCCGAGATCTGGGGGCATGCGGCCCATGACGTGCATCCGCCGCTGTATTTCATGTTGCTGCACGGCTGGATCGGCCTGTTCGGGGACGGCATCCTGTCCATTCGCCTGATGAGCGCGTTGCCGGGGATCGTCACCGTCGGCCTCGGCGTGTGGCTGGTGGATCTGCTCGCCCCCCGCCGCGCCGCGTTGTTGGCCGGGCTGCTGCTGGCGCTGTTGCCCACCGCGGTGCGCTACAGCCAGGAAGTGCGCATGTATTCGCTGCTCGGCATGTGGCTGATCGGGGCGACGATTGCGCTGATCTACTGGGTCCGCCAACCGCGGCGGCATCGCTATCTGGTGGCCTATGCGCTGCTGATGACGGTAGCGTTTTATACCCATTACTTCACCGTGCTCTGCGTGATCAGCCATTGGCTGTACCTGGCGGTGGTGCGCGTGCAGCCGGGGTATCGGCTGCGGCATATCCAGCGCCCGGGCTGGTGGCTGGCCAACCTGAGCATCGCGTTGCTTTACCTGCCGTGGGTGCCCAACCTGCTTGATCTGCTGCAGCACGTCCCGGAGCTCAAGGCCAGTAACGACATCGGCTGGGAAGACCCGGTGACCCTCGTTTCGTTGCCGTCGATGGTCTGGTCGTTGCTGATTCAGGACGATGGTTTAACCCTGCCGGCGTGGCTGTTCTGGCTCTTGCCAGTGGCGCTGGCGGCAGTGATCGTCGTTGGCCTGCGTCGTGATCGCAGTGTGTTTCGCGGTAGCCTGTTGCTGCTGTCCTACAGCGTGGTGCCGATTCTGCTGGTGTTTGGCGTGTCGTTCATCTCGCCGGTGTTCATCGAACGTTACGTGACGGTCTACGCGCTGGGGCTGCCGATGCTGGTGGCGCTGGCGGTCGATCGCTTGTACACAGGCTTTCGCGTGCTGGCGCTGGCGATTCTGGTGCTGTTCGTGGGCGTCGAGTTGGTGGGCGTGAAGAACAACGCCACGGTCGACAGCAATGATCAGTTCAGCGTAGTGGTCGACTACGTCAACCGGCACTTCACTGAGGGTGACCGGATCGTCACCAGCGACATGATGTGGTACCTCAGTTACATCTACTACAACCGCACCGACGCGCAGGTCCGCCTGTACACGCCACCTGCGCCGGACGGGCGCTCCACGCGTCCCAACGCTTACGGGTTCGGCACGCTGGTCAGCGAGGAGGTTTACCTCGATCAACTCGCAGACGTGTCCAAGGGCAGCAATCGAGTCTGGCTGATCGGCACACTGGATGAGCCGAATGAGTTTGCAGCGTTGCCCGAGGGCTGGCAGCGGCAGAGCGATGTCCATGCCGGAGGCGCTTTTGCCCGCCTGTATGTGAGGGTGCCAAGCGCCGAAAAATCGGGTGGATGATCGCTGGCCTGCGCAGGCTCAAGTCTTGCCCGACAGGTCCGCCATCCCCTTAAGCAACTCGATCGGCAACGGAAAGACAATGGTCGAGCTCTTGTCGCCGGCAATCGAACTCAAGGTCTGCATGTAGCGCAACTGCATGGCACCGGGCTGGCGGCCGAGCATTTCGGCGGCCTGCATGAGTTTTTCCGAGGCCTGCAGTTCGCCTTCGGCGTGGATCACCTTGGCCCGGCGCTCGCGTTCGGCTTCAGCCTGTTTGGCAATGGCGCGCACCATCGACTCGTTGAGGTCGACGTGCTTGATCTCGACGTTGGCGACCTTGATGCCCCACGCGTCGGTCTGGGCATCGAGCACTTGCTGGATATCGATATTCAACTGCTCGCGCTCGGCCAGCAGTTCATCCAGTTCATGTTTGCCGAGCACCGCGCGCAGGGTGGTCTGCGCCAGTTGGCTGGTGGCCGAGAGAAAGTCTTCGACCTGAATGATCGCCTTCTGCGGGTCGAGCACGCGGAAATACAGCACTGCGTTGACCTTCACCGAGACGTTGTCGCGGGTGATCACATCCTGCGGCGGCACATCGAGGACGACGGTGCGCAGGTCGACCCGGACCATTTGCTGCACCACCGGAATCAGCAGGATCAGCCCCGGCCCCTTGACCTGCCAGAAGCGTCCGAGCTGGAACACCACGCCGCGCTCGTACTCACGCAGGATGCGGAACGTCGACCCGGCCAGGGCGATGACCAACAGCAGCAGTGCAACAAAACCGATTTGCAGACCCATGATCACTCTCCGTGTCGCACCGCGTCAGTCGCGGCGACTTTCAGCAATAAGCCATTTCGTCCGACTACGCGCACCGATTGCCCGGTGTGCAGCGGTGTCGTGCTGTGCACTTGCCAATGTTCGCCCTGCAATTGCACCCAGCCGCTGTGAGCGTTTTCCGTTTGCACGGTGGTCACCGCCGTCACGCTGCCGACCAGCCCGGCATCACCGCTGACGGCGTGGCGGGGGCGGGGTTTCAAGGCGCGGACGATCAAGGCGATCAGCAGCAGGGCGCTGATCAGGCCAAGGCCGATGATCATCGGCACCGGCAACTCGGCGTTGCCCAGAATCAGCGCGCCGATGACGAACATGATGATCCCGCCGAGGCCAATCACCCCGTAGTTGGGCAGCGCGGCTTCGGCGATCAGAAAGGCAATGCCGAGCGTGATCAGCCACAGGCCGACCGGATTCACCGCCGTCAGCGGGACATCCGCCGCGAGGGCTGAGCCGCTGAGCAGCAGTAACAAGGCAAACGCACAACATCGGCTGTTCACGTGACCCTCCGGGAGAGTCCTGGGGTGGTTCTTTAAGTCTAGTTGAGCCTGGCGCTGGATGAATTTTGATCAATGAGCGGATGTGTCCGGTGAGCGGATTTCCCGTCGCCAGCGGCATGCCGAACTAGACTCAGCAGAACAGCAACAACGGTCAGCGTGACACCGAGGTGCATCATGCGTATGGCAAAAAAAGTACAGAGCAGCCTGAACCGGGCGCACTGTGAATATGACGTCGTGGCCCACCGACACTCGGCCAGCAGCCTGGAAACCGCACGGGTTAGCGGGGTGCCCGCCGAACGGGTAGCCAAATCGGTGATCCTCGACGACCACCACGGGCATTACCTGATGGCCGTGCTGCCGGCCAGCCGGCACCTGGACTTGAGCAAAGTGCGCAGCAACGGTGAATGGCAGATCACCCGGGAAAGCAATCTGGCGCATATCTTCGATGACTGCGAACGCGGCGCGGTGCCGCCGCTGGGTGATTCCTATGGTCTGGACATGGTCATCGATCCGCTGCTGACCCGGCAGAAAGACATCTACCTGGAAGCCGGCAACCACAACTATCTGCTGCACATGAGCATGCCCGAGTTCCTGAGAATGGTGCCGCATGCGCAGGTGCGGGAGTTGAGTCAATAGGGGTGTGGTGTTGTCACTGACGCCTTCGCGAGCAAGCCCGCTCCCACAGGTTCACCGCAATCCCCTGTGGGAGCGGGCTTGTTCGCGAATCTTCCTCGCACCGATTTTTTGAAGGAGTCCTCCAATGGAGCAGCCAAGCCATAGCCTGCCGTCCCTGTTCGACCAACTCGGCCTGAGCAGCGACCCGACCAGCATCGAGCAATTCATCGCCACCCACTCGCCACTCAAACCCGAACTGCACCTGGCGGACGCGTTCTTCTGGAGCAAAAGCCAGGCGGATTTTTTGCGCAGCGAGATTCTTGATGATGCAGATTGGGCGGAGGTGGTGGATCAGTTGAATGTGCTGCTGCGTAAGGGGCGCGATGCGTAAAGAGGTGCTGAAACGCCTGAATGAAGATTTGTTTCAAAACTTGACTGAAATTCCCCGCCAATGCGATATTGATAGTTAGCAAACTAACAGTGTGCATTTCCCCGTGCCGAATCCCCTCGACGCTCTCCAGATGAACATCAGCAGTGCCATGGTGGTGGCCGCCAGGCACTGGCGGAAGATCTGCCAGACCACGCTGGTCAACTACGGTATCTCCGAAGCCTGCGCCGTGCCGTTGTTGATGATCGGGCGGCTGGGTGAGGGCGTTCGCCAGGTGCAGGTGGCGCAGGCGGCCGGGATGGAGAGTCCGTCTCTGGTGCGCCTGCTCGATCAGTTGTGCCACGCCGGATATGTCTGTCGCACCGAAGATGCGCAGGATCGCCGAGCCAAGTGCTTGAGCCTGACCGACACTGGCCGCGAGCTGGTGCAGGCGGTGGAAGTCGAACTGGTCCGTCTGCGTCATGAAGTGCTTGAAGGCATCGACCGGAGTGATCTGGAAGCTACGCTTCGGGTACTGAGAGCTTTTGAGGCGGCCAATCCGCCTTTGGTGATCAATTCTTGAACGGTTTTTTCTCCGGCATTCCTCCGGCCCGGGACTGGTTCTACGGGGTCCGTACCTTTGCAGCGTCGATGATCGCGCTGTACATCGCCTTGCTCATGCAGATGCCGCGTCCGTATTGGGCGATGGCCACGGTGTATATCGTCTCCAGCCCGTTTCTCGGCCCGACCAGTTCAAAGGCGCTGTACCGCGCCATCGGTACTTTTCTCGGGGCGGCGGCGGCAGTGCTGTTTGTGCCGATGTTCGTGCAGAGTCCGTATGTGCTGGTGGTGGTCATCGCCTTGTGGACGGGGATCTTGCTGTTCCTGTCGTTGCACCTGCGTACTGCCAATAACTACGCGCTGATGCTGGCCGGCTACACCCTGCCGCTGATTGCCTTGCCGACGGTGGATAACCCACTGGCGGTGTGGGATGTGGCGGAAGCGCGCACCGAAGAGATTTTCCTTGGCATCGCCGTGGCGGCGGTGATCGGCGCGATGTTCTGGCCGCGGCGGCTGGCGCCGGTGTTCAACGACGCGGTGGGCAAGTGGTTCGCCGATGCCACCACGTACAGCCTGAAATTTCTCAGCCGCGATGTTCAGCCGGAGCAAGTCACGGCCTTGCGCATGGCCATGGTTGCCAGTTTCAACAGCCTGGAATTGATGATCGGCCAGTTGCCCCACGAAGGCTCCCGGCCGCAAACCGTGCGCAACACCAAGGAGCTGCGCGGACGGATGATCCACCTGTTGCCGGTGATCGACGCCCTTGAAGACTCGCTCTATGCCCTTGAGCGGCGCACGCCGGAACTGGTGGAAAAGTTTGCGCCGCTGCTGGCGGCAACCCGTGAGTGGCTCGGCCATAAAGACGCCGATCTGGCGCGTTGGCAGGCTCTCAAGGATCAGCTTCAGGCCTTGCAGCCGAGCTGCGAGGCGCTGGAAGACCGCAAGCAATTGCTGTTCTCCAACTCGATTTATCGCCTCGGTGAATTCATCGATCTGTGGCAGGACTGTCGCAGCCTGCAGGACGCGATTCTGTGCGAGCGGCAGGACAGCTGGCGCGCGGTGTACCGGCACTGGCGCCTGGGGCGGCTGACGCCATTTCTCGACCGCGGGATGATGCTGTATTCGGTGGCCTCGACCATTCTGGCGATCATCGTTGCCTCGACGTTGTGGATTCTGCTCGGCTGGCCGGACGGCGGCAGTGCGGTGATTCTGGCGGCGGTGGCCTGCAGTTTCTTTGCCTCGATGGACGACCCGGCGCCGCAGATCTACCGGTTCTTTTTCTGGACCGGGATGTCGGTGCTGTTCGCCAGTCTCTATCTGTTTCTGATTCTGCCGAACCTGCACGATTTTCCGATGCTGGTGCTGGCGTTTGCGATCCCGTTCATCTGTGTCGGCACCCTGACCGTGCAGCCGCGCTTCTACCTCGGCATGCTTCTGACGCTGGTCAACACCTCGTCGTTCATCAGCATTCAGGGCGCGTACGACGCGGACTTCTTCGCTTTCGTGAACTCCAACCTGGCCGGCCCGATGGGTTTGTTGTTCGCGTTCATCTGGACCCTGATTGCCCGTCCGTTCGGCGTCGAGCTGGCGGCCAAGCGCCTGACTCGCTTCAGTTGGAAAGACATCGTGCACATGACCGAGCCGGCCAACCTCGCCGAACACCGGCAGTTGGGCGTGCAGTTGCTCGACCGTCTGATGCAGCACCTGCCACGTCTGGCGATGACCGGTCAGGACACCGGGATTGCCATGCGTGAAGTGCGCGTGGGCCTGAACCTGCTGGATTTGCTGGCCTACACCCCGCGTGTCGAAGGCGCGCCGAATGCCTTGCTGCAACAAGTGGTGGCCGAGGTTGGCGAGTATTTCCGTGCTTGTCTGAAGGCGGGCGAACGCTTGCCGGCACCGAGTCCCTTATTGATGACGATGGACCGCGCGCGCCGTGCGCTCAAAGGCCACGGCGACGAGGAAACCCGTCTAAACCTGTTGCATGCCTTGAGCGGTTTGCGCCTGGCGCTGCTGCCCGGCGTGGAATTTGTCAGCACGAGCGATGCCGAAGAACCGCTGCCCGATGGAGCGCCCCTATGATCGGTGATCTGGATATCAGCGGCATTTTCCTGCCGACCCTGCTGGTGCTGATGGGCATCACCTATGTGTTGTTTCTGCTGGTGCACGGCGTGCTCACGCGTCTGCACTTTTACCGTCTGGTCTGGCACCGGGCATTGTTCAACGTGGCTCTCTACGCTGTGCTGTTGTATGGCGTGGACTCACTCAGTCGATACCTGATGACATGAAAAAACCGTTTCTGACCATCGGTCGCGTGGTACTGACCCTGCTGATCGTGACTTTCGCCGTCGTCCTCGTCTGGCGCATGGTGATGTATTACATGTTTGCGCCGTGGACCCGCGACGGCCACATTCGCGCCGACATCATCCAGATCGCCCCGGACGTGTCCGGACTGATCCAGCAGGTCGAGGTCAAGGACAACCAGTTGATCAAGCGCGGCCAGGTGCTGTTCAGCATCGACCAGGACCGCTTCAAACTGGCCCTGCGTCAGGCCAAGGCAGCGGTCGCCGACCGCGAAGAAACCCTCGCCCAGGCGCAGCGCGAAGCCAAGCGTAACCGTGGCCTGGGCAACCTGGTGCCGGCCGAACAGCTGGAAGAAAGCCAGTCGAAAGTCGCCCGGGCGCAATCGGCCTTGGCCGAAGCGCTGGTGTCGGTGGACAGCGCACAGCTTAATCTCGAGCGCTCGGTGATCCGCAGCCCGGTGGACGGCTACGTCAACGACCGTGCGCCACGTGTGCAGGAGTTCGTCACCGCCGGGCGTCCGGTGTTGTCGGTGGTCGACAGCAATTCGTTTCACATCGACGGCTATTTCGAAGAAACCAAACTCGACGGCATTCATGTCGGCCAGTCCGTGGATATCCGCGTGATCGGCGATAAAGCCAAGCTGCGCGGGCATGTTGAAAGCATCGTCGCCGGTATCGAAGACCGCGACCGTACCAGCGGCAATAACCTGCTGCCCAACGTCAACCCGGCATTCAGCTGGGTACGTCTGGCGCAGCGGATTCCGGTGCGCATCGCCTTTGACGACGTGCCGGAAGACTTCCGAATGATCGCCGGACGTACCGCTACAGTCTCGATCATCGACGACCAGAAGCAGGAGCCTGCGCAATGAACAGGGTCCTGATGATCGCCGGGTTGGGCGTGATGCTCTCGGCGTGTCAGATGGTCGGGCCGGACTATCACCTGCCCGCAGACGCGGCGGTTCAGCGCAAAGACTTGCAGGGCGAGCTGGCCGTGGATGGCAAGCCAGTGGTTTCGGCGCCGGTGCCGGCGGACTGGTGGCGCCTGTACCGGGACCCGCGTCTGGACCAACTGGTGCAGCAGGCCATGGCTTCCAACACCGACTTGCGGGTGGCGGCGGCGAACCTGTCGCGGGCCCGCGCGCAGGTCGATGAAGCTGAAGCGGCCGGTGGCTGGAGCGGCGGCGTGAAGATGGGCGCGCAGCGCTTGCAGGAATCCGGTCAGGCGTTCCTGCTGCCGGAAAAAGTGCCGGTGGCCAACGTTGCTGACATCGGCATCAGTGCTTCTTATCAGTTCGACCTGTGGGGCACGTTGCAGCGCGGCATCGAAGCGGCGAAAGCCAACGCCGATGCCACGCAAGCGGCGGCCGATACCGCGCGCATCACCTTGGTGGCGGACGTGGTGCGGGCCTACACCCAGGTGTGTGCCGCCAATGAAGAGCGGGAAATCGCCCAGCACTCCCTCGACCTGCAATCGCAAAGCACCACCCTGATCCAGCGCCTGCGCGATGCCGGGCGTGGCGATGAAACCCAGGTCACCCGTTCGCAAACCCAATTCAAGTCGTTGCGCGCCGATATGCCGCGTTATGAAGCGTCGCGTCAGGCCGGGCTGTTCCGCCTGTCGATGCTGCTGGCCAAACCGGTCGATCAACTGCCGGCCGGCACCGCAAGTTGCGCCGAACTGCCGAAAATCGCTCAACTGGTGCCGGTCGGTGACGGTGCGGCACTGCTCAAGCGCCGGCCCGATGTGCGTCAGGCCGAACGTCGGTTGGCCGCCGCCACTGCCGGCATCGGTATCGCCACTGGCGAGTTGTACCCGGACATCAGCATCGGCGCGACCATCGGCACCGTCGGCATTGTTTCCGACCTGGGCGATCCGTCGACCAATCGCTGGGGCTTCGGTCCGTCGCTGAGCTGGAAAGTGCCGACCAACGGTGCCCGCGCGCGTATCCGCGAAGCTGAAGCCAACACCCAGGGCGCGCTGGCGCATTTTGACGGCGTGGTGCTCAACGCCATCCGCGAAACCCAGACCGGTCTGGCCCAGTACAGCGCGCTGCTGCAACGCCGCGACGCACTGGCCGATGCCGAGCAGTCGGCGAAGCTGGCAGCCGACCAGACCCACCGCTTCTTCCAGGCCGGGCGTGAGTCGTTCCTCGCCGACCTGCAGGCGACCCGCACCTACACCGATGTCACCGCGCAGTTGGCCGCCGCCAACACTCAGGTTGCCATGAGCCAGATCGATTTGTTCCTCGCGCTGGGCGGCGGTTGGGAAAGCGGACGAACGCAAGCCTCAAGCGCCAGCAAACCCTGAACCCGTTGCTATGCTTTGAAGTGTTGAAAGGGTGCCCCGTGCAACGCACCCTTTCAGCGCACATTGCTAGCGCTGGTCTAGGGGAAACCAATAATGAAAAACCCTTACGCTCTCGGCTTCTGGTGCGCCCTGGTAGCGCTGGTGCTGCTATCGGCCACCTATTTCTACGGCATCATGCTGGCCCACCAGATCGACAAGGCCATGGTTTTCCTCGACAGCGCCACCGCGTTGATCGCGGTGATGGCAATCGTGGTGGTGGCCTGGGCGTCGATCCAGGTGCAGCGGGTCAAGAAACGGCAGCTTGAACAAGGCAAGACTCTGGTGCTGATCTGGGACACCAAAGTCGCCCTGCGCCGGGTCGAAACCGTGTTTGATCGCTACTTCTGGGGCAGCTACTGGCAACCGGGGCGCACCTTCGCCGAGGTGATGGGCGAACTCACCGGCACACCGCTGGAAAAAAGCCTCGAAGCCCTGAAAAAACAGTGCCTGGAGCTCGACAAGCAAATTGCCGATGAAGGCTGGCACTGGCTCAACAACGCCCGTGAACTGTCGGATGTCGCCACGGCCATGGCCCGTGAACGTTATCAGCTGGACTTCTGCGATCCCCGGGCCGACGGGCCGGGCGGGGCGGTGATCGATCGGGATTTTGAAGTGCTGGTGTATACCTGGACGGCGCGGCTCAAGAGCTTTGATCATCAACTCGATGAGATCGAGGTCCAGTATTCCTGATGTGCATTGCCTTCACTGACCTCTTCGCGAGCAGGCTCGCTCCCACAAGGACAACGCTGTACCTGTGGGAGCGAGCCTGCTCGCGAAGACGGCCTGAAAACACTGCAACTCTCCCTGCCTGTCGACTGTCCACACTCCCCATAGACACTCTTTAACCTTTAAACATTGGGCCGTCTCGCGCACCCAGTGCTAATCTCCATCGTTAATTTCAGCGGAGTCGAGCCGCAACCCGGTCACGGGTTCAGGGAAGACGACCACACTTTCAGCCACGGACATTGATCAGGTCATTCATGAATAAATCAGCAGGCGTGCTTCTCGGGATTGTTGTAGCGATCGGCGCCATCAGTGCCGGCGGGGCCTGGTATACCGGGACCAAGATTGAAGGCGTGCTGAACAACGCCGTGACCAACGCCAACAAAGAGCTGCAGACCGCGATGGCCGGCTCCAATGGCAGTGCATCGCTGGAACTGGTGTCGCTGGAGCGTCACACCTTCACCAGCACCGCGCACTACCGCCTCAAGGGCGAAGGCGAGATGTTCGGTGACGCGCCGGTCGAGCTGCTGTTCGTCGACCACATCGAGCACGGCCCGCTGCCGTTCTCGCGTCTGGTGTCGCTGAAGTGGCTGCCGGTCATGGCCACCAGCAACTTCGAGCTGGAAAAGAACCCGGCCACCGAAAAATGGTTTGCCGCCGCCAAGGGCGCCGCGCCGCTCAAAGGCGTGACCAACATCGGCTACGACGAATCCACCACCAGCAGCGTCGAACTGCTGCCGCTGGAAACTGCGCTGGACGAGCAGTCGAGCCTGAAATTCTCCGGCCTGACCCTGAACATCTCCGCCAGTGCCCAGGCGCAGAAGGTCAAGGCTGACGGCTACATGGACAACCTGAAGCTGGTCACCGTGGCGCAAGACCAGGCGCCGGTGCAGGTCGAACTCAACGGTTTGACCCTGGCCAGCAACCTGACCAAGAGCAGCTACGGCTACTACACCGGGGAAAACACTCTTGAGCTGACCAGCAGCAAAACCACCTTCGGTCCCAAGCAGTCGGTTCTCGGCGTGAAGAACTTCGAAATGAAGAACCTCACCGAAGAGAGCGGCAGTAACGCCTCTGGCCGTGCCGACTACAAGGTCAGTGAAGTGACCCTCAACGACAAGAAAATCGGCTCGGCCAGCATGGCCATGAGCCTGAAGAACCTCGACATCCCGTCGACAATGTCGCTGATGCAGATCTACCAGACCAAATTGCAGCCGTACGAGAAAGAAGCGGCGGCCGCTGCCGAAGCTGGCTTGCCGGCACCGGAGTTGAACCTGACCGAAGCCGAATCGGCGCAGGTCAAGGCGGATCTGCAGAAACTGCTGGGCGCCGGCCCACAGGTTGCGCTGGAAAACCTGTCGCTGAAGACCGCCAATGGTGAAAGCCGCGCCAGTCTGGTGATCGACCTGACCAAGCCGCCGTCGATGGACCTGCCGCCAGATCAACTGGGCAAACAGTTGATCGCGCTGCTGGATCTGAATGTCCAGGTGTCCAAGCCGATGCTGATCGATCTGCTCAGCGTCCAGGCGCAACTTGACGGCCAGACTGACGCCAAAGCCATTGTCGACCAGGCGAGCGCCGGTGCCGACATGTTCTCTGGCATGGCGGTCGGCTCGCAGCTGGCGACCATCGACGGCACCAATGTTGTGACCAAACTGCATTACGCCGCCAATCAAGTGGAATTCAACGGCCAGAAGATGACCGTTGAGCAGTTCGTCGGCTTCCTGATGAGCAAGTTCGCTGGCGTCACGCAAGTGCAGTAATACTGCGTTCTAAATAACAACGCCCGGCCTCTGTATCCCGCAGACGCCGGGCGTTTTGCTGTCTGGTGTCCGGCTGATCCGGCGCCACGATTCTGAACAATTATTGTGATCGGGATATTCAACTACGCTTGCATGCAAGACTGCCTGACTAAGCTTGGCTGAGTCTTTATTGGCTCAGTCTCCGTTACGAATGGGCAAGGGGGGCATTGCGACCCGGCTGGCCATGTAAGGATGCTGACGAATGCCGCGTATTGATGTTCCCGTTTTACATCGTGGTCTACGCCCGTTGTTTCGCGTTGCGCTGTGCAGCCAGTTGCTCTGGCCGGCATTGGCGTTTGCCGATACTCCCTATGATCAGATGGTGCGTGATGCCCGTGCCGGGCAGACCACGCCGGCGCTGAACGTGCTGCGTCAGGTGCCGCCTGGCCAGTCGACCACCGGCCAGATCAGCGACCACCTGCAGATCGCCAGTTGGGCGGGTCTCGACGCCGAAGTGGTGCAGGTCTATGAAACCCAGGGCCGTGACCGGGTGCTGCCGGTGCAGGCACTGACCGCCACCGCACGCGCCTATCGCAACCTCAAGCGTTGGGATCAGGCGACTCAGGTCTACAACAAGGCCCTGGCGCTGGAGCCGGGCAACCCCGACCTGCAACTGGGGTTGGCCCTGACTCAGGCGGACTCGGGCAAACCCGACGAAGCCGTGACCCGCGCCAAGGCGCTGGTTGCCGCCAAACCGGATGATCCCTCCCGTCGACTCGCGCTGGGCTATGCCCTGACCCGCGCCGGCAAGCAGTACGACGCCCTGTTTGAATACGATCAGGCGTTCATCCGCGCCGGCAGCAAGCCGGAAGTCGCACGTGAATACGTGGTCGCCCTGCAAAAGGCGCGTCTGCCGGAACCGGCGCTGCGCCTGGCCAATCAACGGCCAGGGCTGATCGACCCGGTGACCCTGCGTCGTCTCGAAGGCGATCTGGCCGCCGAGCGCGTGCGTCTGGCCGAGTTCGCGGCCCGCAGCGAAAAGGAACGCTACGTGATCGCTGATCGCGCGCTGGCCGACTACGACAAATTGCTCGCCACCTGGACTCCGGATGCCAGCGCCCACGATGACGTGATTCGCTGGCGCATCGACCGCATGGGCGCGCTCAAGGCCCGGGCACGCACCGCCCAGGTCATTACCGAATATCAAAAGCTGCAAGCCGAAGGCGTGAAGATTCCGACCTACGCCCTGCGGTGGGTCGCGGCGTCGTATCTGGATCAGCGCCAGCCGGAAATCGCCACCGACCTGTATCGTCAGGTGCTGTCAGCGCCGGATGCCGATGTGGGTGATCGCCTCGAAGACTCCACGGCGTTGTACTACTCGCTGCTGGAAAGCGACCGCGCCGAAGAGGCGCGCAAAGTCGCCGAGGATCTGGCCAAGAGCCAGAATCCAAGGGTCGAGCTCAAGGGCCTGCCGATCGGCAACCCCAATGACGAATGGATGGACGCCCAGCAACTCGCGGCGCAGGCCGGTACCTACGGCTCCGACCTGCCGCACGGCGAGGAACGCCTGCAGACACTGGTCGATCAGGCGCCGGGCAACGTCGGCCTGCGTCTGGCCCAGGCCGACCTGTATCTGGCCCGTCAGTGGCCACGCCGCGCCGAAAACCAGCTCAAGGAAACCGAGAGCATGGTGCCCCGTGACATGGGTCTGGAGGTGGCCCAGGCGCGCACCGCGATGACCTTGCAGGAATGGCGGCAGATGGATGCGCTGACCGATGACGTGGTCGAGCGTTTCCCGGACAACCGTCAGGTACAACGCGCGGCCCGTGAGCGCGAAGTGCACGACATGTCCGAACTGCGCGTCGAAGCCTACGGTGGCAAAGCCAATGGAGGCGGCGGTAGCGGTGGTGCAGGTGCGGTCAGTGGCAGCCGCGATTTCGGCATCCAGAGCACCCTGTACAGCCCGCCGATCGATGAAGACTGGCGTGTGTTCGTCGGCGCCGGCTATGCCACCGGCGACTTTGCCGAAGGCACCGGCACCGACCGTTTCCAGCGCGTTGGCCTGGAACGGCGCACCCGCGACATGAGCCTGGAAGCCGAAGTCTCCAACCACGATTACGGTTACGGCGCCAAGCAGGGCGCGCGCATCGCGATTGCCCGCGACATCGATGACCACTGGCAGTACGGCGGCAGCTTCGCTTATCTGTCGGCCGATACGCCATTGCGCGCCCTCAACAGCGACATCAAGGCCAATGGCGGCAACGCGTTCATCCGCTGGCGCGCCAACGAGAGCCGTGAGTGGCGGCTGTCGGTCAGCCCGTCGCACTTCAGCGATGGCAACAATCGCGTCGAGGCTTTACTGACTGGACGCGAGGGCGTTTACAGCGCGCCGAACGTGCAGGTCGATGCCGGTCTGGAAGTCGGTCCCAGCCACAACTCCAATTCCGAGGATGTGCCGTACTTCAACCCGAAGTCGGACTTCAGCGTCATGCCGACGGTCAACGTCAACCATGTGCTCTACCACCGTTACGAAACCTCGTGGAGCCAGCAGTTTCAGGCCGGTGCGGGCACCTACAGCCAGCGTGATCACGGCACCGGCGGCATGGCGATGCTCGGCTACGGCCAGCGTTATGCCTGGAACGACGTGTTCGAGGTGGGCGGCTTGTTCAGTGTGATCAACCGGCCCTACGACGGTGATCGGGAGACCGATCTGCGTCTGCTTGTCGACCTCACTTTCCGCTTCTAGAAGAGTTTGAAGATGCCTTTGATTACGCGTTTCATCCTTTTGCTGGGAGTGCTGCTGGTCAGCGCCTGCGCCCAGCAAGCTCCGGCCTTCGCGCCGCCGTCGCAGCGTCCGGTAGCGGCCAATGAAAAGCCGTGGCCGAAAAACCATGTGCTGGGTATCGCCTATCACGACGTCGAAGACCGTGACCCCGATCAGGCCGTGGTGGCGGTGCGCACCGAGCGCATGATCGAGCAACTCGCGTGGCTGCGCGAGAACGGCTACAAACCGGTCACCGTCGACCAGATCATGGCCGCGCGCAAAGGCGGCCCGGAACTGCCACCGAAGGCGATCCTGCTCAGCTTCGACGACGGTTACTCAAGCTTCTATACCCGCGTGCTGCCGCTGCTGCGCGCCTACAACTGGCACGCCTTGCTGGCGCCGGTCGGCGTGTGGATCGACACGCCGCTCAATCAACCGGTGGATTTCGCCGGCGCGCCACGGGCACGAACCGACTTCCTGACCTGGGATCAGGTGCGGGAAATCTCGCAGTCGGGGCTGGTGGAAATCGCCGCGCACACGGACGCCAGTCACAAAGGCATCCTCGCCAACCCGCAGGGCAACCTGCAGCCGGCGGCGGCGACCCGCCGCTACGATCCGGTCACCAAGCGCTACGAGTCCGAAGAGGATTTCCGTGCACGGATCCGCAACGACGTCGCGACCATTTCGGAAAAGATCCGCAAGGTCACCGGCAAGAAACCGCGCATCTGGGTCTGGCCGTACGGCGCGGCGGACGGCACTTCGCTGGCGGTGGTCGGCGAGCAGGGCTACGAAATGGCCCTGACTCTGGACGACGGTCTCGACGCCCTCGACAACCTGATGAGCAGCCCGCGCTTCCTGGTGGCCTCCGATCCTGACGGCGAGCATTTCGCCAACAGCATCGTCGCGGCGCAGGCGGATTTCACCATGCGCGTGGTCCACGTCGATCTGGACAATGTCTATGACCCGGACCCGGCGCAGCAGGAAATCAACCTTGGCAAGCTGATCCAGCGCATGGCTGACATGGGCGCCAACACCGTGTTCCTGCAGGCCTTCGCTGATCCGAAGGGTGACGGTCTGGTGCACTCGCTGTACTTCCCCAACCGTCACCTGCCAGTACGCGCCGACATCTTCGACCGCGTCGCCTGGCAACTGCGCACCCGCGCCCATGTGAAGGTGTTCGCCTGGATGCCGGTGCTCAGTTTTGGCCTCGATGCGAAACTGCCGCGTGTGACTCGCTGGGATCCGAAGACTGGCACCACTGCGGTCGATCCGGATCAGTATCAGCGCCTGTCGCCGTTCGATCCGGAAGTACGGAGGATCATCGGTGAAATCTACGAAGACGTGGCGCGCCTGACCTCGGTCGACGGCATTCTCTACCACGACGACGCGGTGCTCTCGGACTTCGAAGACGCCAGCCCCCAGGCCTTGAAAGCCTATGCCGCGCAGGGTTTGCCGGGGTCGATTGCCGCGCTTCGCGATGATCCGGCAGCGATGCAGCGCTGGACGCGCTTCAAGAGCCGCTACCTGATCGATTTCACCAATGAACTGACCGCCAAGGTCCGGGCGATTCGTGGCCCGCAGGTGGAGACCGCACGCAACATCTTTGCCGAACCGATCCTCAACCCCGACAGCGAAGCCTGGTTTGCACAGAACCTCGACGACTTCCTCGTGACCTACGACTGGACGGCGCCGATGGCCATGCCGCTGATGGAGAAGCAGACCCTGGCGCAATCCGGCCCGTGGCTCGAAGAACTGGTGGCGAAGATCAAGCAGCGCCCCGGTGCACTGGATCACACGGTGTTCGAACTGCAGGCCCGCGACTGGACGAAAAAGGACCAGGCCGACATTGACGGCGCACGACTGGCCGACTGGATGGGCCGGCTCAAGCGCCAGGGCGCGAACAGTTTCGGTTACTACCCGGACAACTTCCTCGACAACCTGCCGGACCTGAAAACCGTAAGGCCTGCGCTCTCCAACAAATGGAACCCATGACATGCTGGATAGACTGTTAGCCCTGCTTGTTCTGGCGCTCGTCCTCGGCGTGCCGCTGGGGTTGATCTTTCTGGTCACCGGGCAGTTCCTGATGGACTTCGTGTTCTTCTACCCGTTGTTCATGTCCGGCCTGTGGATTTCCGGCGGCCTGTATTTCTGGCTGCACTGGGAGCGCCACTGGCCGTGGAAGGACGACACCCTGCCGCCGCCGCTGGAAGGCGAGCCGCTGATCTCGATCCTGATCCCTTGCTACAACGAAGGCGACAACGCCGCCGACACGATTCACGCGGCGCTGGGTCAGCATTACCCGAACATTGAAGTCATTGCGATCAACGACGGCTCCAAGGACAACACCGCGCAAGTGCTGGACGCGCTGGCCAAGGAAGACCCACGGTTGCGGGTCCTGCATCTGGCGGAAAACCAGGGCAAGGCCGTGGCCCTGCGCATGGGCGCCATCGCTGCACGTAGCGAATATCTGGTGTGCATCGACGGTGATGCGCTGCTGGCGCCGAACACCGCGGCCTATCTGGTGGCGCCGATGCTCGACAATGCGCGGCTTGGCGCGGTGACCGGCAACCCACGGATTCGCACACGTTCGACCCTGGTCGGGCGGGTGCAGGTCGGTGAGTTCTCCTCGATCATCGGACTGATCAAGCGCACGCAGCGGGTATTCGGACGGATCTTCACCGTTTCCGGCGTCATCGTCGCGTTCCGCCGTACCGCATTGAACCGGGTCGGCTACTGGAGCCCGGACATGATCACCGAAGACATCGACATCAGCTGGAAGCTGCAACTCGATCACTGGAGCATCTTCTACGAGCCGCGCGCCTTGTGCTGGATCCTGATGCCGGAAACCCTCGGCGGCCTGTGGAAACAGCGCCTGCGCTGGGCCCAGGGCGGTGCCGAGGTGCTGTTCAAGAACATTCGCGGGATCTGGCAGTACCGCCATCGTTACCTATGGCCGCTGCTGTTCGAATACTGCCTGTCGACCGGTTGGGCTTTCACCTTCCTGCTGTCGGTGATTTTCTGGGCGGTGGGCAAGTTCGTGGTCATGCCGGATGCCATTGCCGTTCACCATCTGATGCCGCCGGCGTTCACCGGGCTGCTGCTGGCGTTCGTCTGTCTGGTGCAGTTTGCCGTCAGCATCATCATTGATCGGCGCTACGAACCGGGCCTGGGACGCACCATGTTCTGGGTGGTCTGGTATCCGTTGGTGTTCTGGTTCATCAGCCTGCTGACCACGCTGGTCAGCTTCCCCAAGGTGTTGTTCGGGCAGCATCAGAAGCGTGCGCGTTGGGTCAGCCCTGACCGGGGTATCAAACCGGCGGGAGACGACGAAGAGGAGGTCATCAAATGAAAATCATCCGGACCCGTCAGCGCCCCTTTCTGGTCGTGATCGATGTGATCCTCACCGTACTGGCCTGGGTCGGCTTGCTGTTTCTGCTGATACGCGGGCTGTGGCCGCTGATCGACACTCATGCCGGTGGGCCGCGAATCGACAACTCGGCGTTCGAAGCACTGGGCACCTTGCACATCTACCTGTGGGTGGCGCTGGTCAACGCGGTGATCCTGATTGCCTGGGCTCGCTATCAACAGCGCAAGAGCAGAAGCTTTGCCCAGCGCCGTTTGCCGGCGCCAGTGGTGGACGATGAAGGGCTGAGCAAGAGCTTCCGCCTGTGCGATGGGCGTTTGCAGACGTTGCGCACGCCTGGGGTGATGACCATTCACAACGATCAGGACGGTGATATCAGCCATGTGGTGCTGAACTTCCGTCCGCTGGGGGCGGCGGAGTTACCACCTCCATTGGCGCCGCTGGAGCACCCTCGGGTGATCTTTCTGCACGCCGAGGACGACGATAACCGTGATCCGCTGAATCGGCCTAGCTGAGCGCGCGAATCAGCCGCCACGCCTCTTCCATGGGCAGCGGCTGCTTCATTCGTTCGGCCAGCATCGCCATGGCCCGCTCTTCTTCACAGGCCACGGCGGCGACCACCACGCCGTTGTGACCGAACAGGCCGATAAAGGGCGGCTGTTCGGGTTCGCCCTTGAACTCGACCTCATCCCACTGACTGGCATGGCCCAGGTAGTCGTAGTTCTTGCCGAAGTGCCAGGTCCAGAAAAACGGCACATCCAGATAATGCTCATCAGCGCCGAGCATGTTGGCGGCGGCGATGCGCCCGTGCTGCTGTGCCAGACGCCAGTGTTCAATGCGTTGCGGCTGACCGTTCAGGGTGAAGGTGGCGATATCGCCAATCGCCCATAACCCTGCGCAGACGCGCAGGCCGGCATCGACGTGCAGCGACTGGTCTTTCTCCCTTGGCAGCGATGCAAATGCCTCGGTGGCCGGATGCACGCCGACCCCCGCCAGCACCAGATCCGCCGACACGCGCAAACCGTTGTCCAGCAACACCGCCTCGACCTTGCCGTCGCCAGTGACTTCCCGGGCTTCGTGATCGGTGATGAATTTCACCCCGTGCGCCTCGTGCAGTGCACGGATCGCCTTGCCCACGGCTTCGCCAAACTGTGCGGCGAACGGAATGACGTGGCGGGCGATGACCGTGACGTCGAGACCGAACTGGCGCAAGGCCGAGGCGCATTCGAGGGCGATGAAGCTGTCGCCGATGATTACCGCACGCTGCTCGGGTCTGGCCGCGCGCATGATCTGTTCGGCCTGCGCTTTCGAGCGCAGGACAAACACCTGCGGCAGATTGGCACCGGGCAATAGCAGGGGGTTGGGCGCGCCGCCGGTGGCGAGCACTGCCGCGTCGTAGTGCAGGGACTGGCCGTCGTCAAACTGCAGGGTTTGCGCTGAGGCATCGAGGGCAGTGATTTCGCCTTGCCGGCGTTCGATGCGCTGCTCTCTATAAAAATTTTCATCACGCAGTGGCGGGGTGTCCTGCGCGGTCATCTCACCGGCGAGGACAAATTTGCTCAGCACCGTGCGGTCGTAAGCGGCGTCCGGTTCGCGGTCGATCATGATGATTCGGCCACCAAAACCTTTCTCGCGCAGTGCCGCCGTACACGCGGTACCGGCTGCGCCCGCACCGACAACCACGAACGTGCGCGGATCATCTGCCGGCGGTGTATGCGCATCCGGCATCGGTTGATCGTCGACCCAGACCTCCTCGCCCCGTAACTCCAGCGGATAACGCTTGAGGCTGTCGAGGGCCGGCGGTTCGCACAATGCACCGTCTTCGGCGCGAAACGCCGCCTTGTGCCACGGGCAGATCAGGCGTCCGTGACACAGCGCGCCGTCAGCCAGCGGCGCGCCGGCATGTGGGCATTCGCCCTGAAAGGCCCGTAGCTGGCCGTTTGCGCGCAGCAGAACTATCTTGCAGTCGCCGATTTCGACTGGCAGGCCACGGTCTGCAGGAACATCGGCGAAAAGGGCGACACGGTGCAGGGACATGATCGGCTTCCTCGCGGGTATTTCTCTTACGAGTTTGCGGCACAGTGCGAGGTTCAGCCAATTGCTACTGCCACAGCATCAACGGTACAGCTATAGTTTGCAGGCCGACGAAGGCCCAACTGCACAAGGTGCTCCCGGAATGACCCGATTGACCTCTCTCAACCCTTGGCTGGCGGCCGTTGCCGTCGCCCTTTGCGTGCAGTTTCCGGCGCAGGCAGCCGAGCGCTTTACCCTCGACATCCCCGGAGTCTCGGACAATCGCCTGTTCACCTCGGCCGCAGCGAGCGATTCGGCCGGCTGTGGCGGCAAGAACCAGTCGCCGGCGCTGGCCTGGAACGCTGGCCCCAGCGCCACCCAGAGCTACGCGATCGTCATGCATGACCCGGACGGTCAGAAAGGCATGGGTGTCGATCACTGGATTCACTACGGCATCAAGGCCACTACCCGGCAGATCCCGGCCGGTGTCGGCGCCAAGTCCAACCTCGAAGGTGTGGGCGGTACCAACAGCAAAGGCACTACAAATTACATCGGGCCTTGCCCACCGGTTGGCGACAGTGCTCACCACTACATCATCCAGATCTACGCCCTGGACCTCGCCCCGGACGCCTTGCCGGCCGGCCTGACCCGTGCCGAGCTGATGGACAAGATCAAAGGCCACGTCCTGCGTAACAGCAGTGTGGTGCGGCGTTATCACCGCTGAAAATAATTTCCGCGGCGTTTAACCCGAACTGAAGGGGTTGCCCGTCTCAGAGGATGAATGGATCACTTTCATCCCGAGGTCAGCCCCCATGTCCCGTTCTCTGCCTTTCCTGCGACCTGTTGCGGTCGGTGTGCTGTTGGCCGTCGCCGGTTGCGGCGTGTCTTCCAATCCGGAGTCGGCCGCCGTCCCGGCGCCCGCCCAGCCGCAGGCTTCGATTCAGCACGAAGCGGTTATGGCCGATGTCGCCATGGCCAAACGCAGTGCGCGTGCGGCGCCGATCGCCAGTTTCACCGCGATGCCGGCCCCGGACAGTAATCCACAGGGCTACCGCGACGAGCAGCGCGAGCAGTATCAGGCGCTGGCCGACAACCCGATCCATAGCGTCGCCGAGTCCCCGGTCTCGACCTTCAGCGCCGACGTCGACACCGGCGCCTATGCCAACGTCCGGCGTTTGCTCAATCAGGGGCGTCTGCCGCCAGAAGGCGCGGTGCGACTGGAGGAAATGGTCAATTACTTTCCCTACGACTATGCGTTGCCAACCGATGATTCGCCATTTGGCGTGACCACCGAACTGGCCGCCACCCCGTGGAATCCGCACACCCGTCTGCTGCGCATCGGCATCAAGACCTCCGACCGCGCTGCGGCGGACCTGGCCCCGGCGAATCTGGTGTTTCTGGTGGATGTGTCCGGCTCGATGGATCGCCGCGAAGGTCTGCCACTGGTCAAAAGCACACTGAAGTTGCTGGTCGATCAATTGCGCGAGCAAGACCGGGTCTCACTGGTGGTGTATGCCGGCGAATCCCGGGTGGTGCTGGAGCCGACTTCCGGACGCGAGAAAGCGAAAATTCGCACCGCCATCGAGCAATTGACCGCAGGCGGTTCAACCGCTGGCGCGTCGGGCATCGAACTGGCCTATCAAATGGCGCAGCAAGCGTTTATCCCCAAGGGCATCAACCGCATCCTGCTGGCCACCGACGGTGACTTCAACGTTGGCATCAGCGACTTCGACAGCCTCAAGCAAATGGCTGTGGATAAACGCAAGACCGGGATTTCCCTGACCACCCTGGGTTTCGGTGTGGATAACTACAATGAACACTTGATGGAGCAGTTGGCCGACGCCGGCGATGGCAACTACGCCTACATCGACAACTTGCGCGAGGCGCGCAAAGTGCTGGTGGATCAGCTGGGCTCGACCCTCGCGGTGGTGGCGAAAAACGTCAAACTGCAGGTGGAATTCAACCCGGCGCAGGTCACTGAATATCGCCTGCTCGGCTACGAAAACCGCGCGCTCAAGCGTGAGGACTTCAGCAACGACAAAGTCGATGCCGGTGAAGTCGGCGCAGGACACACGGTGACTGCGCTGTATGAAATTGTTCCGGCAGGTGAGAGGGGCTGGCTGGAACCGCTGCGCTACGGTAAATCGGAGGCGGCGGTTGCGGCGAAGGACGGGGAATTGGCGATGCTGCGTGTGCGTTATCAACAGCCCGAAGGTGGGAAAAGTCTGCTGATCGAGCGGCCGATTGCCAATCAGGTCGCACCGGCCAGCGAGGATCTGCGCTTTGCCGCCGCCGTCGCGGCGTTTTCCCAGCAACTCAAGGATGGTCGTTACACCGGCGATTTCAGCCTCAAGGACACCGAAGCGCTGGCCCGTGGTGCGCGCGGCGATGACCGTTTCGGCTTGCGCAACGAGTTCGTGCAACTGGTGGAACTGGCGCAGAGCCTGCGCACCTCAACCGCGTCGAATGCGATGCCCGCTGAGCGACGGATTGAATAGTGAGCCGTCTGAAAGGCCTCATCAGTCAGCTGTTTGCTTCGTCAGACAGCCCGGCCGCCAGCAGCGATGAAACGCTGCTGGCGCGTTATCGCGGCGGCAACAGCGCGGCGTTCGAGATTTTGTACGCCCGCCATCGTCAGGGGTTGTATCGGTTTCTGCTGGGATTGAGCGGCAAACCGGAACTGGCTGACGAGGTGTTTCAGGACACCTGGCTGAGCCTGATCCGCAGCGCCAGTCAACCTCAGGGGAGGGCGACGTTTCGTACGTGGCTGTTCCAGATTGCGCGCAATCGCCTGATCGATCACTGGCGCAAACACGGTGCTCATCAGCCGCTGCATGACAGCTACGACGAACAGCTGCATGCGGTTGGCGACGAGACCAACGATCCCGAACAACTGCTGAACCTCAGCCGCGACAGCCAGCGCCTGGAAAGCGCCCTGCAAACCCTGCCCGCCGATCAGCGCGAAGTGTTCCTGCTGCGCGCCCATGGCGACCTCGACCTGGCGCAAATCGCCAGCCTCACCGAAACACCGCTGGAAACCGTCAAGAGCCGCTTGCGCTACGCCCAGCAAAAACTGCGTCGGCTGCTGGCCGAGGAGGTACTGACATGACTGACGCCCGCCAGACACCCGAAGAACAACTGCTCAGGCATTACCGCGAGCAACACACCGGCGAACCGCCAGAGCACCTCGATGCGCTGATTCTCGCCGCTGCCCACCGCGCCGCCCCGGCACCCAAGCCAAGCCTGTGGCAACGTTGGCTGCAAGCCTGCCAGAAACCCCGTTGGCAGGTCGCGTTCGCCAGCCTGGTCGGCGTGGCCCTGATGTTGTCGCTGGTGCAACGTGCACCGGAGCCGCAACCTCGATTCGACTTCGCCCCGGCCGCCAAACCCGCCGCACCACTGGCGCGCAAACAAGCCCCCGAAGCGCAGTCGCTGGCAGCCCCCGCTGGCGCCATGCCCGCGCCGGCGCCGATGATGGAAATGGCTGCACCGATGCAAAGCGGCGCAATCAGCGCCGACGAAGCCAAAGTCAGCAAACGCGCCGCCGCCCCGGCCAACGGCCTCGACACGCAACTGCGCGAAGTCCTGCGCCTGCGCGAATCCGGCCAGTCGCAAGCCGCTGATGCGTTGTACAACAACCTGCACAAACGCTACCCCGACGTGGACCTCGACCGGCGACTCGAACAAATCCGCCATAACTGACCGCCTGATCGCCCAGCCATTTGGCATTGCCCGGCAAAAACGCGCACTATCGGGCCATGGCTGAACGCTGGAGAACTCCGTGGCACCAAAAATCGACCGCATCGCCCAACTCCTCAACTGCCCGCAGAAGGGCGAGGAGATGCGGCGCGCGATTACTGAAGCGCGTAAGGAGTTTCTGCTGAACCAGTCGGAAGAAGACGTCGTGGAAGAAGACGAGGTTTTTGAGGAAGTTGGGGAGGAAGAGGATGACGAGGACGACGATTACGATGAGTTTGACTGGACGACGGAGTAACCGCCGTCGCATGAAGGATCAGCACCCAACAAAAAAGCCCCGGACCATCACAGTCCGGGGCTTTCTCGTTTAAATCAGTGGTGCACCAGGCGGGATTCGAACCCACGACCCCTGCCTTCGGAGGGCAGTACTCTATCCAGCTGAGCTACTGGTGCAGCGGGCGACATCATACCTAGGTCGGCTCGGGGCGTCCATGCTGGGTTTTGGCGGGTTTTGTCAGGGCGCGTGTCGGGAGAAATCGCTGCATTCCTTAAAGCTGTAACGTTCTGCAAAACCCTCGCTTGGCGCTTTTGCCGGGCTGTTCTATGGTTTGGCTGCGGCCGGGGCTTTTTGCTCGTTGATCTGGAAATTTCCACAAACACGTCGTTTTTGTTCTTTTTTTCGAACGACCTATTGTCCTTTAACCCCTTTGATCCTACGATCCGTTTGAGATTTCAAACGCTCTTTGACTGGGTATTGAGCCGCACGTGTTTCGAATCGTGCACGATTGATGGGCTTGACCCGGTCTCTGATTTCCCTGACGGCAGCCTTGCGAGGCGCCTTTCTACAATCATAATTTTGCTCCGCGCAGGCCGCGGTGCTGTTAAGGAAAGCCGACATGCAGCTTAAAGACACCCTGTTGTTCCGCCAGCAAGCCTTCATTGATGGCGCTTGGGTCGATGCGGACAACGGTCAGACGATCAAGGTCAACAACCCGGCCACCGGCGAAATCCTCGGTACTGTGCCGAAAATGGGCGCCGCTGAAACCCGCCGCGCGATCGAAGCCGCTGATAAAGCGCTGCCGGCCTGGCGTGCACTGACCGCCAAGGAGCGTGCAGGCAAGCTGCGTCGCTGGTTCGAACTGATGATCGAGAACCAGGACGACCTCGCGCGTCTGATGACCCTCGAGCAGGGCAAGCCGCTGGCCGAAGCCAAGGGCGAAATCGTTTACGCCGCTTCGTTCATCGAGTGGTTCGCCGAAGAAGCCAAGCGCATCTACGGTGACGTGATTCCAGGCCACCAGCCGGACAAGCGCCTGATCGTGATCAAGCAGCCGATCGGCGTGACCGCCGCGATTACCCCGTGGAACTTCCCGGCGGCGATGATCACCCGTAAAGCCGGCCCTGCGCTGGCCGCCGGTTGCACCATGGTGCTCAAGCCGGCTTCGCAAACTCCATTCTCCGCGTTCGCCCTGGCTGAGCTGGCCCAGCGTGCCGGCATTCCGAAAGGCGTGTTCAGCGTGGTCTCCGGCAGCGCCGGCGACATTGGCAGCGAGCTGACCAGCAACCCGATCGTGCGCAAGCTGTCCTTCACCGGTTCGACCGAAATCGGTCGTCAACTGATGTCGGAATGCGCCAAGGACATCAAGAAAGTCTCGCTGGAACTGGGCGGCAACGCGCCGTTCATCGTGTTCGACGACGCGGACCTGGATAAGGCCGTCGAAGGCGCGATCATTTCCAAGTACCGCAACAATGGCCAGACCTGCGTCTGCGCCAACCGCCTGTACATTCAGGATTCGGTCTACGATGCGTTCGCCGAGAAGCTGAAGGTGGCAGTTGCCAAACTGAAGATCGGCAACGGTCTGGAAGAAGGCACCACCACGGGCCCGCTGATCGACGAAAAAGCCGTGGCCAAGGTGCAAGAGCACATCGCTGACGCTGTAGCCAAAGGCGCCCCCGTGCTGGCTGGCGGAAAGCCAATGGAAGGCAACTTTTTCGAGCCGACCATCCTGACCAACGTGCCGAAAAACGCTGCGGTGGCCAAGGAAGAAACCTTTGGGCCACTGGCGCCGTTGTTCCGCTTCAAAGATGAAGCCGAAGTGATCGCGATGTCCAACGACACCGAGTTCGGGCTGGCCTCCTACTTCTACGCTCGCGACCTCGGTCGTGTGTTCCGTGTCGCTGAAGCGCTGGAATACGGCATGGTCGGCGTCAACACCGGGCTGATCTCCAATGAAGTCGCGCCGTTCGGCGGCATCAAGGCCTCGGGCCTGGGCCGTGAAGGCTCCAAGTACGGCATCGAAGATTACCTGGAAATCAAATACCTCTGCCTGGGCATCTAAGCCGAGAAAGGGATCGCTGTAAACGCAAAGGGCACGAGAGCGCTGTCCCTTTGCGTCGTTTCAAACCGGAATTTTCTCTGCGGCCGGGAACGCCGTGGCAGTCGATCATCGCATGCTGCCACCGCCGATTCCTCCCGCTTAATCCTTGAGCCACGCCGCCCGATGAGCGGTGAATGAGGACTGTAATGAGCAAGACTAACGCTGAACTGATGGCCCGCCGTACCGCAGCTGTTCCACGTGGTGTTGGCCAGATTCACCCGATCTTCGCCGAGTCGGCGAAGAACGCTACCGTGACTGACGTCGAAGGTCGTGAATTCATCGACTTCGCCGGCGGTATCGCTGTGCTGAACACCGGCCACGTGCACCCGAAAATCATCGCGGCCGTGACCGAACAGTTGAACAAGCTGACTCACACCTGCTTCCAGGTGCTGGCTTACGAGCCGTACGTTGAGCTGTGCGAAAAGATCAACGCCAAGGTGCCAGGTGATTTCGCCAAGAAAACCCTGCTGGTGACCACCGGTTCCGAAGCCGTGGAAAACGCCGTGAAAATCGCCCGTGCCGCCACTGGTCGTGCCGGCGTGATCGCGTTCACCGGTGCTTACCACGGTCGCACCATGATGACCCTGGGCCTGACCGGTAAAGTCGTACCTTACTCGGCCGGCATGGGCCTGATGCCAGGCGGCATCTTCCGCGCGCTGTACCCGAACGAACTGCACGGCGTGAGCATCGACGACTCGATCGCTTCCATCGAACGCATCTTCAAGAACGACGCCGAGCCGAAAGACATCGCCGCGATCATCATCGAGCCTGTGCAGGGTGAAGGTGGTTTCTACGTCGCGCCGAAAGAATTCATGAAGCGTCTGCGCGCCCTGTGCGACCAGCACGGCATCCTGCTGATCGCTGACGAAGTGCAGACCGGCGCTGGCCGTACCGGCACCTTCTTCGCCATGGAACAGATGGGCGTTGCTGCCGACCTGACCACCTTCGCAAAATCAATCGCGGGCGGCTTCCCGCTGGCCGGTGTCTGCGGCAAGGCCGAATACATGGACGCTATCGCCCCTGGCGGCCTGGGCGGCACCTACGCCGGTAGCCCGATCGCTTGCGCCGCGGCCTTGGCCGTGATGGAAGTGTTCGAAGAAGAGCAACTGCTGGACCGCTGCAAGGCTGTCGGCGAGCGTCTGGTAACCGGCTTGAAGGCCATCCAGGCCAAGTACCCGGTGATCGGCGAAGTGCGTGCCCTGGGCGCGATGATCGCGGTCGAGCTGTTCGAAAACGGCGACAGCCACAAGCCAAACGCCGCCGCTGTAGCGTCCGTTGTGGCCAAGGCGCGTGACAAGGGCCTGATCCTGCTGTCCTGCGGCACCTACGGCAACGTTCTGCGCGTACTCGTACCGCTGACCTCGCCGGACGAGCAACTGGACAAAGGCCTGGCGATCATCGAAGAGTGCTTCTCGGAGCTGTAAGTCGCGCACTGTGTGACCGGATAGACAAAAAACCCGCTTCGGCGGGTTTTTTTACGCCGCTTGAAACACATCCAGTGCTTTTACGCTGTATCGAAAGGCCAGCATTGGCTAAGGTTCAGGCATTGCAAGGGAGAGCGCGCATGACTGCCGTTGATTTACCCGCCGTACCCCGAGTGCTGATTGCCGAGGCCGATCCGTGGTCTCGGGACCTGCTCAAACAAGTGTTGCTCAACGTCCGTTGCGATGCGCGGCTGGACCTGTGTGCCGACGGTCAGCAAGCCCTGTCATTGCTCAGCGAAGTGCCGTATGACCTGGCGATCGTCGATTGGGAGTTGCCGGGCATCGATGGCTTGAGCGTGCTGCGCAGTGTGCGGCAGCGCAAACGCAATCCGCCGCTGCCGTTCATTCTGATGAGCAGCCGCAATGACAGCGCCAGCGTGCGCGAAGCCATACCGCTGGCGCCCACGGCCTACCTGACCAAACCGTTGAACATGGAAAGCCTGACCGAGCGCTTGCAGGGCCTGCTGCTGGATGCCGGCGAAGAGGTGTTCTGCGAGGTGCCGACCCTGGCGCCGGGCATGACCCTGTCGGTGTTCCTTGAGCGGCGCCGCGAACAGGCCGACGGTGCGCCGTTGATGACCGATGTGCAGGTGGCGGTGAAGCGCAGCCTGAACCCGAGCGGCCTTGATCTGAAGCTGCTGGAAGAAGAAATCCGCACTGACCCGCAAATCACCGCCGTACTGATCGCGGCGGCCAACAGCGCAGCGCAGCATCATGGCGCGGCGGTGCAGACCTTGGGGCAAGCGCTGCATCGGCTCGGCACCGGGCAGAGCATGAACCTGATTCTCGGCCTGGCGCTCAAGCGCAGCGCCAAACTCAGCGACCCGTGTCTGGCGGACTACGCCGAACGCTATTGGGGGCTGTCGCTGCACACGGCCGAATACGCGCGCACGCTGGCGCGCCTGCTCGATCTGGATCAGGAGCGCTGTTATTGCGCCGGCATGCTGCATCGTCTCGGCGATCTGGCGTTGCTGCGTTGTTTGCAGGAATGGAAACAGGCCGGCGGAGAGCTGGATGAGTGGGAAGAGGTGGGCGACGCGCTGGCGGAATTTGGCGCGGCCTACGGTTCGGCATTGCGCACTCGCTGGCGCTTGCCGCTGGAGCTGCGTGAGTTGATTGCGTCGGTCTACCAGCTCGGTGGCGGGGTCTACTCCCGTGAGGCGCTGGTGATGAACATGGCGGCGCAGATGGCCCGCCTGACCGAGCATGAGGGCGTCGAGGCGCTGGGCAAGAGTCGCACGGCGCGGCTGCTGAAGATCGGGCTGCCGGAGTTGATGCGGATGCGTAAATAACCGGAGTTTCACCAAACCCCTGTAGGAGTGAGCCTGCTCGCGATTGCGGATTGTCAGTCAGCATCAATGCTGAATGTCAGATCCAATCGCGAGCAGGCTCACTCCTACAGGGTTATGTGTTGAATCGGAATCCGGGTTCAGGCAGAGATAATCCGGTTCTTGCCCTGGCGCTTGGCCTCGTACATCGCCGCATCCGCCCGGGCGAACAGGCTGTCGAGACTGTCGTCGCCTTCCTTGAGGCTGGTCAGGCCCTGACTGACGGTGATGCCGAACGTCTGCCCGTCATGGCTGAAACTCAAGCGCTGAATCTCCTGCTGCAGCCGCTCGGCCACTTGCATCGCCATGTCCGGTGCGCAACCGGGGAACACCGCGGCGAACTCCTCGCCGCCAATGCGTCCGAATAGATCGCCCCGGCGTAACGAGCCGCGCCCGCACTCGGCGATCCGTTGCAGCACATTGTCGCCCTCGGGGTGACCGTAGCTGTCGTTGATCAGCTTGAAGTCATCGATATCCAGCAGCAGAAAGGCCAGTGGCGAACCTTGCAGGCGCGCCTCTTCGAACTCGCGGTTGGCGCATTCGAAGAAATGGCGGCGGTTGCTGCTTTGGGTCAGCACGTCGGTGGTCGCCAGGCGTTGCAGCTCGGTTTCCATGTGCTTCTTGTCGGTGATGTCCTCGGCGATGCCGACAATGATCACCGGTTGCCCAGGCTCGTCCTGACGGTTGATGAAGCATTTGTCGCTGAGCCAGCGAACCTGGCCGTCGGCGGCGATGATCCGGTATTCGCGGTCCTCCACCGCGCCCTTGTGCAGGACTTCGGCGAGACTGCGTTCGGCGTATTCCAGGTCGTCGGGGTAGATGCTGTCGCGCCACTGGTTGTAGTCGGCGAGCAAGAGCCCTGCGGAGCGCCCGAAAATCCGCTCATACGCGGGGCTGACGTACAGCACCTGACGGGTTTCCCAGTTGAACGCCCACAGCACCGCGTTGACGCTCACCAGCAGTGAACTGAACAGCTGTTCGCGCTCGCTCAGCCGGGCGACTTCGCCTTGGGCGTGCATCAGCGCCATCAGGGTTTGCGCGGCCTCGGGCCACTGCGCAAGGGATGAGTCTTTTTGATTGTTGTTGACCATCGGCACATATCTCAAAGGGCGTGCCGCGATTTCGACAACGGCCACAGTACAGCCCGCCGGGGTGGCGAAGTGTCTTTGAGATAGGGCTTTCGGTGCTAAGTTCCGCGCTTTTGTGGCGAGGGAGCGTGCTCCCGCCGGGCGGTAGGGATGACGCGTTTCATCAATGAGAACGCGTCGTCAGATTTGCGCTAGCTGCGCTACCGATCGGGGATGAACCCCCTCACCACAGGGGATTCATTCACCGCGGTCAAACTGCGGCAGGACGCAGCGAGTAGGTTTTCAACTGGTCAGCGAATTCCCGCAGGGACTGGATACCGCTGGCCTCGGCCTCGTGCACCCATTCCTTGATGGCGGCGAGCATGTCGTGGCCATTGGCGCTGGTCTTGACCCAGATCTGCTGCAGGGCCAGGCGTTTTTCGTAGATTACCTTCAGCGCCTGGCTGTGCTCGAGCATGTTCTGGATGCGCAAGTGATGACGGTCTTCCAGCAGGCTGGTTTCCCGCGAGAGCAGGCGTTTGGCCCGATGGAATTGATGGCGTACCGAATGATCGACCTTGTCCAGCTCCTGCTTGACCAGCGGGCCGATCACCAATTTGCGGTACTGGGCCATGATCTGGAAGCGGTTGTTGAGGATCGCCATGGCGGTGTCCATGTCCAGATTGCCCTTGCCTTCGACGCGGTGGGCGATCGGTGCCACACGCTGCACCTTGGCCAGACCGAGGAAGCTGAAGACCTTGATCCACGCCCAGCCGAGGTCGAACTCCCACTTCTTCACCGAGAGCTTGGCCGAGTTAGGGTAGGTGTGATGGTTGTTGTGCAGCTCTTCGCCGCCGATCAGGATGCCCCACGGCACCAGATTGGTCGCCGCGTCGCGGCATTCGAAGTTGCGGTAGCCGATGGCATGCCCCAGACCGTTGACCACGCCGGCAGCCCAGACCGGGATCCACATCATCTGGATCGCCCAGATGGTGATGCCGATGGTGCCGAACAGCAGCAGGTCGATGACGCCCATGATCGCCACGCCCAGCAGCGGATAGCGGCTGTAGAGATTGCGCTCGATCCAGTCTTCGGGACAGTTCTTGCCGTAGATGCGCAGGGTCTCCGGGTTCTCGGCTTCGGCGCGATACAGCTCGGCGCCTTTGCGCAGCACGGTGGACAGGCCCTTGATGACCGGACTGTGCGGGTCATCTTCGGTTTCGCATTTGGCGTGGTGTTTACGGTGGATGGCGGTCCACTCGCGGGTGTTCTGCGCCGTGGTCAGCCACAGCCAGAAGCGGAAAAAGTGTTTCAGGCCAGCGTTCAGTTCAAGCGAGCGATGGGCCGAGTAACGGTGCAGATAGACCGTGACGGCGACAATTGTCACGTGGGTCATCAGCAGGGTGACCGCGACCAGTGACCAGGCCGACAAGCCAAGAAAACCTTCGTACCACATAGGCTATAGGGCCCTCGAAAAAGAAAAAAACAGCCGTTGCATTATCACCAAGCACACAGATAAAACCAGTCGCCCTTTCAGATAAGAGTCGCTGGATGTTTCTTGACCTATAATTCCAACCTTTTTGTAGGGACATGGACAGCCGAATGTCTGCCACATATCGCGATGCCTTGCGTGCAGCGCTGCTTTATCTCGTGCTTGCGGCCGCTTGGCTGCAAGGGACTGGTTATTTATTAAACAATTTCTTCGATGAGTCCGTCGATCAACTGCGATGGCAACTGATCAACGGTTACGTCTGGGCGGCGCTGAGTGCCGGGTTGATCTTTCTGGCGCGCGTGCGTCTGTGTGAGTTTCTCGGCATTGGTGCGCGGTTGCGCGAGCGTCAGGCCGACCGTGAGCGCCTGCGCCAGGCGGCAGCGGTGTTCGATTGCACCCGCGAAGGGGTGCTGGTCACCAATCGCGAGGGCCTGATCGTGCACGTCAACCGTGCGTTCATGGAGATCACGGGCTACCAGCGCGAAGAAGTCCTCGGCCATCAGCCGAGCCTGTTCAAGTCCGGCCACCATCCACCGGGCTTCTATCAGGCGATGTTCGCCACCCTGCAGGCCCACGGCGAGTGGAGCGGGGAAATCTGGAACCGGCGCAAGGGCGGTGAAATTTATCCACAGTGGCAGACCATCCGCGTCATTCACGACGACCAGAATCGCCTCAGTCACTACGTGGCGGTGTTTTCCGACATCAGTGCGATCAAGGACTCCGAACACGAACTCAAGCACCTCGCCCACCACGATCCTTTGACCGACCTGCCCAACCGCCTGCTGTTCAGCGACCGCGCCGAGCAGGCGCTGGCCTCGGCGCAGATTCACAAGCGCGGCTGCGCCTTGCTGATGATCGATCTCGATCACTTCAAGATGATCAACGACAGCCTCGGGCACAACGTCGGCGACTGTTTGCTCAAAGCGGTAGCGGCGCGCCTGCAGGACCTGTTCGGCCCCGGGATTACCCTGGCGCGGCTCGGCGGTGACGAGTTCGCGGTGCTGGCGGAAAGTTGTCCACAACTGGTGCAGGCTGCGGCGCTGGCCCAGCGCATTCTCGATGCGCTGAAGGAGCCGTTCGGCATCGACCGGCACGAGCTGTTCATCAACGCCAGTATCGGCATCAGCCTGTTCCCCAGCGACGCGCTGAGTGCCGACCAACTGTTGCGCAATGCCGACGCCGCGCTGTTCAAGGCCAAGAGCAGCGGGCGCAACGGTTATGCGTTGTACACCGAAGAACTGACCGCCCATGCGCAGCAACGGGTCGAGATCGCTTTCGAACTGCGACGCGCGCTGGAGCAGCAGGAACTGCGCGTCTATTACCAACCGGTTCACGATCTGAGTACCCGTCGCCTGATCGGTGTCGAAGCGCTGGTGCGCTGGCAGCATCCGCAGCGGGGGGTGGTGTCGCCGGCGGAATTCATTCCGATTGCCGAGCGCACCGGGCTGATTGCCGAAATCGACGCCTGGGTCATGCGCCAGGCGTGTTCGCAGATGTGCCGATGGCAGCAGGCCGGGATTGTCCTGTCGTTCGTCGCGGTGAACGTCTCGTCGCGGCTGTTTGCCCGGCGCGAGCTGTATCAGCAGGTGGCGCAGGTGCTGCACGAGACCGGGCTGGATCCGGCCTGTCTGGAGCTGGAAGTCACCGAAAGTGCGGTGATGGACGACCCGGAAGTGGCGCTTGAGCAAATGCATCGGTTGCGCGAGTTGGGCATTCGCCTGGCCATCGACGATTTTGGCACCGGGTATTCATCGCTGCTGCGGCTCAAGCGCCTGCCGGTGCAGAAGCTCAAGATCGATCAGGGTTTTGTCGCCGGGCTGCCGTCTGACGAGGACGATGTGGCGATCGTTCGCGTGATCATCGCGCTGGCCCGCAGCATGGGCATGCAGGTGCACGCCGAAGGCATCGAGCAGGCCGAGCAGGCGGCGTTTCTGCTGGATCAGGAATGTGATCTGGGCCAGGGCTACTGGTTTGGGCGGCCGGTGCCGGCGGGGGAGATTGATTGGGCGAAGGCTCCTGTTATCGGCTGAATCCAGTATCTGTGGTGAGTACAAAACCTGTGGCGAGGGGATTTATCCCCATTGGGTTGCGAATCGACTCTGAAAATTTTGGGACTGCTGCGCAGTCCAGCGGGGATAAATCCCCTCACCACAGGGTTATCTGTCGGTCCCGAATCTGCGCAAACCCTTGCCCCGCCAGATAATGTTTTCTAGTTATATAAACATTCTTAAATAGTCTTTTTAAGAATATCTGCGCCTCTCTTATATTGCTCCCACGCCGAACGCAGTGCCGCCCACTGCCAGGCATATCCCATTCAAAGGAGCAGCACCATGAGCGCATCCCTTCGCAGCGTTGACGGTCAGGACGAAACCACCATCTTGCGTGAAATCCAGAGCGCCCTGCGCGATCTGCGTTTCGGCGCGGTGGAGATCACTGTGCACAACGCCCAGGTCGTACAGATCGAACGCAAAGAGAAATTCCGTTTGCAGCAGCCGGGCAACAAACCGAGCTGAAAAAGATCGCAGCCTGCGCCAGCTTCTGCAGGGGGGCTGTGCGCAAGAGCTGTCGCAGGCGGCGATCTTTGAATGAGCAACCCGACTCCAGCAACACATAAGAAAAAGCCACCACCCAGAATTCCAGGAGCTTTCACCATGTCGTCGATTCGCCGTTACGCTTTGGCCGCCCTGGCCAGTGCTGTGTTTGCCGGTTCCGCGGTTGCCAAGGATTACGAACTGCTCAACGTGTCGTATGACCCGACCCGTGAGCTGTATCAGGACTACAACGCCGAATTCATCAAGTTCTGGCAGCAGGACCATGCCGGCGATACCGTGAAAATCCAGCAGTCCCACGGCGGTTCGGGCAAGCAGGGTCGCGCGGTAATCGACGGTCTGCGGGCCGACGTCGTGACGCTGGCGCTGGCCGGCGACATCGACGAAATCGCCAAACTCGGCAAGACCCTGCCGGCCGACTGGCAGAAGCGTCTGCCGGACGCCAGCACCCCGTACACCTCGACCATCGTGTTCCTGGTGCGCAAGGGCAACCCGAAAGGCATCAAGGACTGGGGTGACCTGGTCAAGAACGACGTCTCGGTGATCACCCCGAACCCGAAAACATCCGGTGGTGCGCGCTGGAACTTCCTCGCCGCGTGGGCCTATGGCCTGAAAGCCAACGGCGGCAGCGAAGAAAAAGCCAAAGAGTACGTACAGACCCTGTTCAAGCACGTTCCGGTACTGGACACCGGTGCCCGTGGCTCGACCATCACCTTCGTCAACAACGGTCAGGGTGACGTGTTGCTGGCCTGGGAAAACGAAGCGTTCCTGGCGCTGAAAGAAGAAGGCGGCGCCGACAAGTTCGACATCGTTGTGCCGTCGCTGTCGATCCTCGCCGAACCGCCAGTGGCTGTGGTCGACAAGAATGCCGAGAAGAAGGGCAACGAGCAGATCGCCGAAGCCTATCTGAAGCACCTGTATAGCCCGGCCGGTCAGGAGATCGCCGCGAAGAACTTCTACCGCCCGCGTGACAAGGACGTGGCGGCGAAGTACGCCCAGCAGTTCCCGAAACTGGAACTGGTGACCATCGACAAGGACTTCGGCGGCTGGAAATCCGCGCAGCCGAAATTCTTCAACGACGGTGGCGTGTTCGACCAGATCTATCAGGCGCAGTAATCTCAAATGAAACGAGCCTGATGTTCAGGCACAAAACATGTGGGAGCGGGCTTGCTCGCGAAGACGGTGTGTCAGACGGCATAAATGTTGAATGATAGGGCCCATTCGCGAGCAAGCCCGCTCCCACATTGATGCGTTTTTAACCAGGGACTTTTATGTCGCGTCGTATCTCCCCCGTCATACCCGGCTTCGGGCTGACGCTGGGTTACACCTTGGTGTACCTCAGCCTGATTGTGCTCATCCCGCTGGCGGCGATGTTCGTCCACGCCGCCCAACTCACCTGGGATCAGTTCTGGACGATCATCTCCGCCCCGCGCGTGCTGGCCGCTCTGAAGCTGAGTTTCGGCACCGCACTGTGTGCGGCAATCATCAACGGCATCATCGGTACGCTGCTGGCCTGGGTGCTGGTGCGCTACACCTTCCCCGGGCGCAAGGTGATCGACGCGATGATCGATCTGCCGTTCGCCCTGCCGACGGCCGTGGCCGGTATTGCGCTGACCGCGCTGTACACCCCGACCGGCCTGGTCGGGCAGTTCGCCGCCGACCTCGGTTTCAAAATCGCCTACACCCCGTTGGGCATCACCCTGGCGCTGACTTTCGTCACGCTGCCGTTCGTGGTGCGCACGGTGCAGCCGGTACTGGCCGACATCCCGCGTGAAGTCGAAGAAGCCGCCGCCTGCCTCGGGGCGAAGCCACTGCAGGTGTTCCGCCACATCCTGCTGCCAGCGCTGCTGCCCGCCTGGCTGACCGGTTTTGCCCTGGCGTTCGCGCGGGGTGTCGGCGAGTACGGTTCGGTGATTTTCATTGCCGGCAACATGCCGATGAAAACCGAGATCCTGCCGCTGCTGATCATGGTCAAGCTCGACCAATACGATTACACCGGCGCCACTTCCATCGGCGTGCTGATGCTGGTGGTTTCCTTCGTTCTGTTGCTGCTGATCAACTTGCTGCAGCGGCGCATCGAAACCCCATAAGGAGGCGCGAACCATGTCCCAATCGTCTATTGCGGCCGCGTCCTCGGCCAACGCTGCGCGCCGTGGCAGTGCCACTTCGCGCAGAGTCCTGATCGGTCTTGGCTGGCTGATCTTTTTCCTGTTTCTGCTGCTGCCGCTGTTCATCGTGGTGTCGCAGGGTTTGAAAAACGGCCTCGGTGCGTTCTTCACCGCGATCTTTGAGCCGGATGCGCTGTCGGCGCTGAAACTCACCGTGTTTGCCGTGCTGATTTCGGTGCCGCTGAACCTGGTGTTCGGGGTCAGCGCCGCGTGGTGCGTGAGCAAATATTCGTTCCGCGGCAAGAGCATGCTGGTAACGCTGATCGACCTGCCGTTCTCGGTATCGCCGGTGATCGCAGGTCTGGTCTACGTGCTGATGTTCGGTGCCCAGGGCCTGTTCGGGCCGTGGCTGCAGGATCACGACATCCAGATCGTTTTCGCCCTGCCTGGCATTGTGCTGGCGACGATCTTCGTCACCGTGCCGTTCGTGGCGCGCGAACTGATCCCGCTGATGCAGGAGCAAGGTACGCAGGAAGAGGAAGCCGCACGTCTGCTCGGCGCCAACGGCTGGCAGATGTTCTGGCACGTCACCGTCCCCAACATCAAATGGGGCCTGATCTATGGCGTGGTGCTGTGCACCGCGCGGGCCATGGGTGAGTTTGGTGCGGTGTCGGTGGTCTCCGGGCACATTCGCGGGGTGACCAACACCTTGCCGCTGCACGTCGAGATCCTCTACAACGAATACAACCACGTGGCCGCGTTCGCCGTGGCGAGCCTGTTGCTGATCCTGGCGCTCTTCATCCTGCTGCTCAAGCAGTGGAGCGAAAACCGTATCAACCGCCTGCGCGCCAGCGCCGCGGAGGAATAATTCATGTCGATCGAAGTGCGTAACGTCAGCAAGAATTTCAATGCGTTCAAGGCGCTGGACAACATCAGCCTGGACATCCACAGCGGTGAGCTGGTCGCGTTGCTCGGTCCGTCGGGCTGCGGCAAAACCACCTTGCTGCGCATTATTGCCGGTCTGGAAACCCCGGATCAGGGCAACATCGTCTTTCACGGTGAAGACGTCTCTGGCCACGACGTGCGTGATCGCAACGTCGGTTTCGTGTTCCAGCACTACGCGCTGTTCCGCCACATGACGGTGTTCGACAACGTCGCGTTCGGCCTGCGCATGAAACCGAAAAACCAGCGCCCGAGCGAAAGCCAGATCGCGGTCAAGGTCCACGAACTGCTGAACATGGTGCAACTGGACTGGCTGTCGGATCGCTACCCGGAGCAATTGTCCGGCGGCCAGCGTCAGCGTATCGCCCTGGCTCGCGCCTTGGCGGTGGAACCGAAAGTGCTGCTGCTCGACGAACCGTTCGGCGCCCTCGACGCCAAAGTCCGTAAAGAGCTGCGCCGCTGGCTCGCGCGTCTGCACGAAGACATCAACCTGACCTCGGTATTCGTGACCCACGACCAGGAAGAGGCGATGGAAGTCGCTGACCGCATCGTGGTGATGAACAAGGGTGTGATCGAGCAGATCGGCTCACCGGGCGACGTCTACGAAAACCCGGCCAGCGATTTCGTTTATCACTTCCTCGGCGACTCGAACCGCTTGCTGCTCAGTGACGACAACCACGTGCTGTTCCGCCCGCACGAAGTGTCGTTGTCCAAACATGAGCTGGAAGATCACCACGCCGCTGAAGTGCGCGATATCCGCCCGTTGGGCGCAACCACGCGGGTGACGTTGAAGGTGGAAGGGCAGACGGATCTGATCGAGGCTGAAGTGGTGAAAGACCATGACAGCCTGATCGGTCTGGCCAAGGGTGAAACGCTGTTCTTCAAACCGAAGGTCTGGCAGAAAGTCGCCAGCCTTTAAGATCAAAAGCTTCGCGAGCAGGCTCGCTCCCACCTTTGGAATGCATTCCATTGTGGGAGCGGGCTTGCTCGCGAAAGCGGTCTACACGGCTGCACGATTCGGATTGACCCGCACCACACCCGCCCGCGCCTCGATCTGCTCTTTCAACTCATGGCGCATGCCGAGCAGGAAGGTCACTTCCGCCACCACAAACAGCGGCCCGACGATCAGCCCGCTCACGTCATCGACAAACGCCGGTTTGCGCCCCTCGTAGTGGTGCCCGACAAACTGGATTACCCAGCCAATCACAAACATCGCCAGACCGCTGCTCAGCCAGACCGTGGTGCTCTGCTGCGCCAGCGTGTGCCCGGCCCAGACCGACAGGCCCATCAGCACCGTCATCAACACGCCGAGTTTCACTTCCAGGCGCAGGTAGAACCACGCAGAGGCCAGTGCCAGCAGCACCGCCGGCGATAGCCACAAGCCGCCCAGTGACCATTCTGGTCGCGACAACAACACTGCCACCGCCACCACGATCAGCGGAATGCCGATAAAGTGGCTGGCGATGTTGCGCGGGTCACGGTGATACGCGGCGTATTGACTCAAATGATCGACGAGGCTTTTCATTGTTGTTCCTCCTGTAGGGTGAGAGCAGCATGCCCAGGGTTCGGCATTAGCTCTGTCAGGCAGGCGACAATTTGGAGTGTTCATGGATAAGCGTTCACAGCTGATGACCGGGCAATGGTTCAGTCATCTGCCTGCATCCTTTCAGGATAGTCTGCTGACGGCGGCCCGGGAACGCCGGCTGACCGCGGGGCAGCGGCTGTTTCAGCGCGGTGATGCGCCGTGCGGTTTGTACGCGGTGCTCGACGGCGCGATCCGTATCGGTGCAGTAAGTGAGCAGGGCAAGGAGGCGTTGTTGAGCCTGGTGGAAGCGCCGCACTGGTTCGGCGAGATCTGCCTGTTCGACGGCCAGCCGCGCACCCATGACGCCTACGCCGTCGGGCCGTGCACCCTGCTGAACATTGCGCAAAACACGCTTCTGAAAATCCTCGACGAGCACCCGCTTTATTGGCGGCATCTGGCGCTGCTGATGAGCCAGAAATTGCGCTTGACCTTCATCAACCTCGAACAGCTCAGTTTGCTGCCGGCCCCGGCGCGCCTGGCCCATCGCCTGCTGATGATTGCCGAAGGCTACGGCGAGATCGACCCGCCGCGTCGGGTACTGCAACTGCCTCAGGAACAGCTGGCGTCGATGCTGTCGCTGTCACGCCAGACCACCAACCAGATCCTCAAGGATTTGCAGGGGCAGGGGATCATCGGGCTGGGTTACGGCGAGATCGAGATCCTCGATGCCGAGCGATTGCGAGCTCTCGCCACACTCTAAAATTCACTCCTACAGGTTTATCTGGCGTATATGAATTTTGTGTACGACACGGTCACTGTGGGAGCCGGGCTTGCCCGCGAAGAGGCCAGTCGATTCAGCACAAATTCCGGATCAATCAACGTAACTGATCGCGAAACTGCCCCGGCGTCATCCCCGTCCAGCGCTTGAACGCCCGACTGAAGCTGCTTGTGTCAGCAAACCCCAGCAGATAACTCACTTCACTCAACGAACACTGCGGATCGCGCAGGTGCAGCAACGCCAGATTCTCGCGGCTCTCGTTGAGCAGCGTGTCGAAGCGACACCCTTCATCCGCCAGATGCCTTTGCAAACTGCGCAGGCTCAGGTGCAGCGCCTGGGCGATGCGCTCGGCACTGGGCTCGCCCTCGGGCAGTTGTTCTTCGATGGCGTCGCGCACCTTGCGTTCCCAGGTCAGCGGCTTGAGCTGGGCCAGGGTGCGCTTGAGCACCGCTTCATTGTGTTCGGCCAGTTCCGGGTTAGCGTCGTCGAGGTGGCTGTCGAAGTCGGCGAGGGCGAACTCCAGACGATCCTCGGCGGCGCTGAAGTGCACCGGGGCGCGGAATACCTTGTGCCATTGATGCGCATCGCCCGGCTCCGGACGGCGCAAGTACACCGCCAGCGGCGCGTAGTCACGGCCCAGGCGATTTCGGCAGGTGCGCACGTAGATTGCGGCAAACGCATCGATGGCCTCGAAGGCCGGCGCCGGATTGCCTGACGGGATGTTCAGCCGAAACAGATAGCGGTCATCGCTGCGGCTCAGTTCCAGCTCCAGCGCATCGCTGACCACCGGGTGATAACGCACGATGCGCTCGAACACCTCGCGCAGGCTGCCGCTGGCCACCAGCGCATAACCGAGCGCATGGAACGTGGTCGGGCTGACGAACCGCGAGACCCGCAGGCCGATTGCCGGATCGCCGCTGGTCTGCACCGCCAGCTCCCACAGGCGCGTGGTGCCGGACAGCGGATAGCGCGCGTTCGGATCGTCCATCAGCTGCGGGTCGAGGCCGGCCTGTTGGCACAGGGCAATGCTGTCCAGCCCCAGCGCATCGAGTTGCTTGCGCAAGGCACGGGTCCAGCTGGCGAGGGAGGTCGGTTCCTTCATGCTGATTGGCGCTTCCGGTCAACAGGTTGGCGTTCTCGGCTAGCGTGTTCTGCAACTGCACAGCGCAGGATGCGAACATCGATAACCAGAGGATGGAAGCATGGACCGTACTTCTGCAAGCCCCCAGCGACACAATGCTGCCCAGCGATCAGCGCATATTCGCGAAGTGGTGCTGGCCAAGGGCGTTGAACTGCGTGAGCGCTACCCGATCCTGCAGCATCAGGATGCGTTGGGTGCGGGGATTCTGGCCTTTGCCCTGGCCGGGATGATCGGTTCGGCGGCGCTGTACATCACTGGCCACATGGCGTGGTGGGTATGCCTGCTGCTCAACGCGTTTTTTGCCTCGTTGACCCATGAGCTGGAACACGACCTGATCCACAGCATGTATTTCCGCAAACAGCGCGTGCCGCACAACCTGATGATGGGCCTGGTGTGGCTGGCGCGGCCGAGTACGATCAATCCGTGGATTCGCCGGCACTTGCACCTCAACCACCACAAGGTTTCCGGCACCGAAACCGACATGGAGGAACGGGCGATCACCAACGGCGAACCGTGGGGCTTTGCCCGGTTGCTGATGGTCGGTGACAACGTGATGTCGGCGTTCATCCGCATGCTGCGGGCGAAAACCTGGGCGCACAAAATCAGCATCATCAAACGCTCGCTGAAGGTCTACGCGCCGCTGGCGCTGGTGCATTGGGGCGCGTGGTACGTGTTTCTCGGCTTCCACGCGGCGAATGGGGTCGCCTACCTCATGGGGTCGCCGATTGAATGGTCGGCGACCACGCTGTCGGTCATGCAGGTGATCGACATTGCGGCAGTGGTGATCATCGGCCCGAACGTACTGCGCACGTTTTGCCTGCACTTCATCAGCTCGAACATGCATTACTACGGTGATGTCGAGCCAGGCAATGTGCTGCAGCAATGTCAGGTGCTGAATCCGTGGTGGTTGTGGCCGTTGCAGGCGTTCTGCTTCAACTTCGGCAGCAGCCACGGGATTCACCATTTCGTGGTCAAGGAACCGTTCTACATTCGCCAGATGACGGTGCCGGTGGCGCATAAAGTGATGCGTGAGATGGGGGTGCGGTTCAATGATTTCGGCACGTTTGGGCGGGCAAACCGGTTTGTTCGTCGGGATGAAGTGGTGCAGGAAGAGGTGCGCACTGCCCGGGCTTGATGGGTGAGTTTACGGGCCTCTTCGCGAGCAAGCCCGCTCCCACAGGGGAACGCATTCCAACTGTGGGAGTGAGCCTGCTCGCGATAGCTTTTTGTCAGGCAACCTCAATCCGGCTGAAACGGCGAAGCACTGAGAATCACCCCGGTCTCTTCCACATACCTCTGCCAATGCCCGATCAAGCTGCTGAGCCGATCAGGCTGACTCAACGCCAGATCATGAATCTCCCCCGGATCACTGGCCAGATCATAAAGCTGCCAGGTCGCCGGCCCCACCGGCCCGGGGATCCACACCGCTTTCCACGATCCTTGGCGAATCGCCCGCCGTCCAAACAATTCCCAACCGGTGACGGTGTGCTCGTCATGCACCTGCGCCGTCTCGCCGGACAAAAAGCCCAGCCACGATTTGCCGCGCAACGGCGCCACCGGTTTGCCGTGCCATTGCTTGCCCGGGTGACGCACGCCGGCCAGGTCGAGAATGGTCGGGGTAATGTCCATCACCGTGCCGAAGCCGTGGCTGATCTGCCCTTTGATCGGCAGTTGCGGGTAGTGCAGCAGCGCCGGCACACGAATCCCGCCCTCGGTGGTAAACGCCTTGAACAGCCGTGACGGCGCGGTGGCCACCTGCGCCCAGTTCGGCCCGTACCAGACGTAGGAATTGGCCCGGCCGATGTTGTCCAGGCTGTTGTCGTAGTGCTGGTTCAGATAGGTCATCAACTCCGGGCCGAACTTGGGGAAGGCTTCCAGCAGCGCGCCTTCGGCTCCGTTGTCGGACATGAACAGAATGAAGGTGTTGTCCAGTTGCCCTTGCTGGCGCAGGTAATCGACCACCCGGCCGATGTTCCAGTCCATGCGCTCGACCATTGCTGCGTAGACCTCCATCGCCCGTGCGGAAATCTGTTTTTGCTCAGCGCTCAGCGCATCCCATTGCGCGCTCAGCTGGATCAGCGGGTGCGGTTCGACGTCGGGCTCGATCAGCCCGAGGGTTTTGAGTTTTTCCAGGCGTTCCAGACGCAACACCTCGGGACCTGAGTCGTAGCGGCCACGGTATTTTTCGACGATGTCAGCCGGCGCCTGCAACGGCCAGTGCGGTGCGGAGAAGGGCAGATAGGCGAAGAACGGCCGGCTCTG
Source organism: Pseudomonas sp. AD21 (assembly GCF_002878485.1). Lineage (NCBI taxonomy): Bacteria > Pseudomonadati > Pseudomonadota > Gammaproteobacteria > Pseudomonadales > Pseudomonadaceae > Pseudomonas > Pseudomonas sp. AD21. Next base: position 138,039 of record NZ_NQYG01000005.1, on the reverse strand, counting down.
ATCGCGCTCCTTGAGGTACTGCAGCAGCTTGTCGCCGAAGGCATCGGACGAATAGAAATCCTTGGGCAATTCGTCGAGGAATGTGTCGTCTTCGATGTACAGCGCCGGGGTCGACTTCAGCAGGCCCGGGGTGTGCTCATCGTAAGTCGGCTCGAAACCGTAGTGGTTGGCCGCCCCCGGCAGCAACGAGAACGAACGCTCGAAACCACGGGCCTGCGGCGCCTGTTCGGCCTTCAGGCCCAAGTGCCATTTGCCGCTCATCAACGTCTGGTAACCGGCCTCGCGCAGCAGCTCGGGCAGGGCGACCACGCGGTCATTCAAGTAACCCTCGTAACCCGGTTTGCCAATCAGTTCCGGGGTCAGGGTCTCGGCCATGGTACCGATGCCGGCGATGTGGTGATCGGTGCCGGTCAACAGCATCGAGCGGGTTGGTGAACAGGTTGGCGCGGTGTGGAAATCGGTCAGACGCAGGCCGTTGCTGGCCAGGGCATCCAGGTTCGGCGTGGCGATTTCGCCACCGAAGGCGCCGAGGTCAGAGAAGCCGAGATCGTCGGCCAGGATCACCAGAAAATTGGGTCGTTGCGGCATCGATGAAGCTCCTCTCAATAGGCAATGAACGACAGCGGCAGATCGCGGATCTGTACCGGCACGCTCGGTTGGTAATGGTCGTCACTGGTGAGTTCGTGCAGCAGCTCTTCACGCAGTTGATGGAAGTCGAAACTGCTGCGCTGACGCGGATGCGGCAGGGCGATGTCGACCACCTGTTTGATCCGTCCCGGACGCGGCTCCATTACCACCACGCGGTCGGCGAGAAAGATCGCTTCCTCGACATCGTGAGTGACCAGAATCGTGGTGATTTTTGCGCGAGCACGAATCGCCAGAAGCTCGTCCTGCATCTGCTGGCGGGTCAGTGCGTCGAGCGCGCCGAAGGGTTCGTCGAGCAGCAGAATCCGTGGGCTGGCGACCAGCCCGCGAGCAATCGCCACGCGCTGGGCCATGCCGCCGGAGAGCTGGTGTGGATAGGCGCGGGTGAAGTCGCGCAGGCCGACCAGATCGATGAAATCGTTGATGCGCCGCTGCTTTTCGGAGGCAGCCAGTGGCTCGTTGACCAGGCCCAGGCCGATGTTGTCGGCCACGGTCAACCATGGGAACAAACGGTGCTCCTGAAACACGATGCCGCGCTCGCCGCCGATGCCACTGACGGCTTTGCCATCGACCGTGATCTGTCCGCGAAATTGCGTATCGAGGCCCACCAGCAAGCGCAACAAGGTGGATTTACCGCAACCGCTGGAGCCGACGATGGCGACGAATTCGCCCTCGGCGATGTCCAGATTGAATTCGCGAATCGCCTCCAGCTCGAAACCGTCGACGTCGAAGGATTTGCCTACGTGGGTGAAGCTGACAATCGGTGCGTTCATGCGTGTCTCCAGCGAGTGGCGCGAATTTCCAGGCGTTGGCCGATGAGGTTGAGCAGGGCGCCGGTCAGCCCGACCAGCAGCATCCCGGCCATGATCAGGTCCATGCGCAGCAACTGTTGTGCGCCGATCATCTGGCTGCCGATGCCGCCGTTGGACGGCATGAAATATTCGGCGCCGATGGTGCCGAGCCAGGCGTAGATCAGGCTCAGTCTGAGCCCGGCGAAAATCCCCGGTGCCGCGCCCGGCAACACCAGACGGCGCAGGCGCTGGCCGAGGCTCAGGCGCAGCACTTGCGCAGCTTCATTGAGTTGCGGCGAGAGGTTGGCAACGCTGCGTTGAGTGGCGATGAACAGCGGGAAGAACGCGGCGAGAGCAACGAACACCCACTTCGACAGTTCACCCAGGCCGAACCACGCGGTGAGCAGCGGCACCCAGGCGAAAATCGCGATCTGGCGGACAGCAGCGAGGGTCGGGCCGAGCAGCCGTTCGCTGGTGCGCGACAGGCCCAGCAGCAGGCCAAGGGCGAAGCCGAGTCCGCCACCCAACAACAGACCGCCAACGGTGCGGCCGAGGCTCAAGGCCATGCCGCTGATCAGCGTGCCGTCGAGCAGGCCGTTTTTTGTCGTGTCCAGCACCGCCAGCGGGCTGACCAGAATATTGGCGTCGATCCACTGCTGGTCGCTCGCCACTTGCCAGAGGCCGAGCAGACTCAGCGGCAACAGCCACGGTTGCAGCCGCTGCCAGCCTTCATAGCGCGGACCACGGCGGATTTCCGCAGTCGCCGGGTGCGGCCAGTGCACCAGTTTGCGGTCAAGAAAACCGATGCCGCGATCCATCGCTACACCGAGCACACTGATGACCACGATGCACACGAACACGATGTCGAGCATGAACAGCTGTCGCGCCCAGACCATCAGGTAACCGATGCCTTCGCTGGACGCCAGCAACTCCACTGCCAGCAACGAGGTCCAGCCCGCAGCCAGGGCCAGGCGAACGCCGGCCATGAACGCCGGCAGCGCGGCGGGCAACACCAGGCGGCGGATCAGCAAGTAGGGAGGCAGACGCAACACAGCGGCGGCTTCGCGCAGTTTCGGTTGTGCATCACGGACGCCGACCAGTGTGTGCAGGGTCACGGGGACCACGATGGCTTTGATCAGCACCACCAGTTTCAACACTTCGCCGATACCGAAAAACACCATAAACAGCGGAATCCACGCCAGCGTCGGCACCTGTGCCAGACCAGCGAATGTCGGAAAGGCCAAGCGTTCGAGACGCCGGCTGAAACCCAGCGCAGCACCCAACACTGCGCCAGCGGATATCCCTGCGAGCAAACCCCAGAGCAGGCGTTGCAGGCTGATCCACAGGTGACTCCACAATTCACCCTGGGACAACTCGATAGCGCTGTTCCATACCAATGATGGCGCCGGCAGGATCTGTTCGCTCATCCATTGATTGCGCGCCGCCAGCCACCACAGGGCGAACAGGCTGATCGGCAGCAGCCAGGGCAACAGGCGTTGGTTGAGGCTTGGCCACGCCCGCCGACGTTTGAGCGGCGGCGCGGGCAGCGGCAGGCTGAGCAGGGAATCACGGGCCATGGGTGACCTCCGTTGTCGGGTTGCATGGCTGACCGCTGTGCTGGTGTGGGCGTGGGCTAGCTCACGAAGGTGGAGTGTCAGGCGCCAGTGATGGTGGATGACACGGTCTCTTCGCGAGCAAGCCCGCTTCCGCAGTGGGTTAGCGGTGTATGAAAATTTGGTCTAATAAAATTTAAATTAATTCTATTAAGAGATAAGCAAGACCATTTAAGGCCTCCAGCGCGATGCGCATCCAATGCATTCGAAGAATATTTTCGATGCTGTTAATGCATAGGCCGCTGCAAGCCGCGTCGTTTCTGGCTTAGCTAAAAAAGCTATAAAAATGTGCATTTATAGTATTTAAGCGAAGGTCGTGATTCGGCCTACTTTCGGCTCCTCAACGCCCGTCGTGATCAAGGAGCCGCACCCATGAACCTTCCCTTCGAACGTGTCTTCAGTCTGTTGACCATCCCGGCGCTGGCGGGACTGCTGGCCTTTACCGCGCACGCCGACGAACTCGAGGAAATCAGGATCGCCGTGCCCGACCTGAGCGCCGGTACCCAGCACAGCGGTGGCGGTGTGGTGGATGTGCTGCGTGATCGGCAGATCTTCGAAAAGGCCTTTGCCGATCAGGGCATCAAGATCCAGTGGAGCTTCTTCAAGGGTGCCGGGCCGGTGATCAACGAGGCGTTCGCCAACGGGCAGGTCGATCTGGCGTATCTGGGCGATCTGGCAGCGATCATCGGCAAGTCCAACGGCCTCGATACGCGTCTGCTCAGCGCCAGTGCGCGCGGGGTGAAGCAGTATCTGGGCGTGGTGCCGGGTTCGGGGATCAAGACCTTGCAGGATCTCAAGGGCAAGCGCGTGGCGATCTTCCGTGGCACCGCCACGCAGTTGTCGTTTGACGCGGCGCTGGCCAGCCAGGGTTTGAGCGAGAAGGACTTGAAGGTGATCAACCTCGACTTCAGCGGCGCGGTCGCGGCACTGGCGGCCAAACAGATCGACGCGTCGTGGGGCAGCTCAGGGCTGACGGCGCTGCAAGCCAAGGGGCTGGCGGAATTGCCGCTGAACACCAGGGACCTGGGCGGCGCCGGCAGCGTGCAGTCGGTGCTGGTGGGCGCTGGCAAGTTTGTCGACGGGCATCCGGAGGCCGTGGCGAAACTGCTCAAGGCGCAGCAGCAGGCGGTGGAGTGGCTGACCCAGGACAGCAACAAGGACGCCTATGTGCAACTGGTGTCGGGGCTGGCAAGTTATCCACCGGTGATCCTGTCGCAGGATCTGCAGGATCAGAAACTCAGCGAAGTATTCCCGTCGACCCTGGACCCGGTGTTCCTCGGCAAATTGCAGGACTCGGTGGACTTGGCGGCGCAGCAGAAACTGATTCGCAAGCCGTTCAAGGTCAGCGATTGGGTGGCGCCTGAACTGGCGGCGGCCAAGCTCTGAATCTTTAGTGTCTGGACGGGCCTCTTCGCGAGCAAGCCCGCTCCCACAGGGGATCGCTGTTGAATACAAAATCTGTGTTCACTGAAGATTACCTGTGGGAGCGGGCTTTCTCGCGAAAGGGCCCTAAACCGCGACGCTGATCTCCTGTTTATCCACTGCCACCAACGTCTCGATCATCGCCCGCGCCGCCGGCGACAGCCTGAATCCGGTGCGACTGACAATCCCGCAGCGCGCATTCATGGTCTCCAGATTCTGCGGCAGATTGCGCCAGTGCAGCAGCGCGAGCGTGCCCTGGGCAATGTCCTCGACGAACGCCTCTTCCGTGCCCACGCCAATCGCGTTGGATTGCAGCACTACTTTCACCAGCGCCGGGAAATGCTCGGTCTCGATGGTCGGCGAAAAATCGATCCGGCCGCTGAGGTTTGCCAGCAATTTGCGGATCCCCGGCGGGATCAGTGTGGTCGCCAGCGGGTAGTCGAACATGTCGTTGGTCGACAGGCTTTCCTTGGCCAGTAGCGGGTGCCCCGGACGGCAGAAAAACACCCCGCGCTTGGGCGTCAGGGCCTGGGTCTGAAAGTTCGGATCGGCCTCGAAATGGCGGATGTCGGCGATGAAGAATTCGATCTCTTCGCGGCTCAGCGCACGGCTGAGTTTTTCCCAGTTATCCACCTGAAAACAGGTGCGCACTTTCGGGTGCGCGTTGATGAATTGCGCGACTGCATCGGGCACCAGTTTCACTGCTGGCGCCGGGCCGCAACCGAAGTGCAGTTCTCCGGCATCGAGCTTGGTCATCTGCGTCACCTCGGCACTGAGCAACGCTGCGCCCTGCACCAGAGTCAGGGCGTGTTGCAGCACCACCTGGCCTTCTGGCGTGGGGCGCAGATCCTTGTTGCCGCGATCCACCAGTACGCAGCCGAACTCCTGCTCCAGCCCTTGAATGCTGCGGCTGAACGCCGGTTGGGTGATACCCATTGCGTCCGCCGCACGGACAAAACTGCGGTGTTCGTTGAGGGCGATGAAGTAACGCAACTGGCGAAGATCCATATGCTTTTCCTGCATCCTAAAAATAGCTCGAAGGCATTTGCGACGAGGGTTGCTTGAGGTTTTAAATGCAAGCTCTTATTCCGTCAACGAAGCATGTGAATATCTATTAGATATAAATGGAATATAGATAGAGCGATGTTTCGCTGCCACCCAACCGCAAGCAGTCGATGAGGGTCTACCCATGAGCAATGCCGCACTCGCTGTAAAACCCGCTGTCCACGCGCTGGAAGTTCATCCAGTGGCCGGTCGTATCGGCGCCGAGATTCGTGGCGTGCATCTGTCCGGTGAGCTGGACGCCGCTACCGTCGAAGCCATTCAGCAGGCGCTGATCCAGTACAAGGTCGTGTTCTTCCGCGAGCAGACCCAGCTCGACGATCAGCGCCAGGAAGCCTTCGCCCATCTGCTCGGCGAACCTGTGGCGCATCCGACCGTGCCGGTGCGTGAGGGCACGCGTTATCTGCTGGAACTGGACGGTGCCGAGGGCCAGCGCGCCAACTCCTGGCACACCGACGTGACCTTCGTCGACGCCTACCCGAAAGCCTCGATTCTGCGCTCGGTAGTGGCGCCGGCCTTCGGTGGCGACACCCTGTGGGCCAACACCGCGACCGCGTACAACGAACTGCCAAGCGAGCTGCGTGAACTGGCGGACAAACTGGTCGCCGTGCACAGCAACGAATATGACTACGCCGGGGCCAAGCCGGACGTGTCGGCGGAGAAGCTCGAGCGCTATCGCAAAATCTTCACTTCTACCGTCTACGAGACCGAGCACCCGGTGGTGCGCGTGCACCCGATCAGTGGCGAGAAGAGCTTGCTGCTGGGGCATTTCGTCAAGCGCATCAAGGGTTACTCGCAGGCTGATTCGGCGCACCTGTTCGGGCTGTTGCAGAGCCACGTGATTCGTCAGGAAAACACCGTGCGCTGGCGCTGGAAGGCCGGTGACGTGGCGATCTGGGATAACCGTTCGACCCAGCATTACGCGATTGATGATTACGGCACCCAGGATCGCATCGTGCGGCGGGTGACGCTCAAGGGTGAAGTGCCGGTGGGGGCTTCGGGGCAGCGCAGCCAGACGATTAAAGGTGCCGAGCTCGTCGGCGTCTGATCGGGCCTATTCGCGAGCAAGCCCGCTCCCACAGTGCAAATGTGTTGAACACAATGGATGTGAACGACACAAAACCTGTGGGAGCGAGCCTGCTCGCGAAGCTTTTAATCACCAAACACCGATCTGTACGACTTTCTCGCTCTCCGGCTCCCCATATCGAAACCGCTGCCCGCGCAAATCAATCTCCTGATGACTGATCGTGGTGCGCCGCTTCAACCCGCGCACCCATTCGAACAGATACCCCGCATGTTCCTCGCGCACCGCCGCGTAGGCCGGATCCTCACCCAGATCGCGCAGTTCCTGTGGATCATTCAGCAGGTCAAACAACTGTGGCCGGAAGCCGTCGTACGCCAGGTATTTCCAGCGTTCGCTGCGCACCATGGTCATGCGGCAACGGTCGATCGGCTGGCCGAGTCGCTCGCGCGCCGGGGCCTGGAAGGCGTAGTCGTATTCGCTGATTGCATAGCGGCGCCAGTCGGGGCTTTCACCGTGCAACAGCGGGATCAGCGAGCGTCCTTCCAGCCGATGTTCGGCCCCCGCCAAGCCCAGCGCCTGCAGAAACGTCGGCAATGCGTCGATGGTTTCTGCAAGACGCTCATCTACCGTGCCTCGAGTGATGTCCGCCGCCGCCCGCGGGTCGCGCACGATCAGTGGCACGCCCACCGCCGGCTCCAGCAAAAACTCCTTCTCGCCCAGCCAGTGATCGCCAAGAAAGTCGCCGTGGTCGCTGGTGAACACGATCAGCGTGTCATCCCAACGACCGTTGCTCTGCAGAAAATCGAACAGCCGCCCAAGCTGATCATCCACCTGCTTGATCAGGCCCATGTAAGTGGGAATTACATTCAATCGTACTGAATCGCGGGAGAAGTTGAGACTCTCCTCATGCTGGCGAAACGCCGTGTATACGGGGTGTTTGCTGGCTTCGGAGGGCGTCGCGCGGACCGCTTCGAGAATCGATTTCGTACTGTACAATGTGTGGTATGGCGCCGGTACGATGTAGGGCCAGTGCGGTTTGATGTAGGACAGGTGCAAACACCAGGATTTGTCACCTTGCTCACCGATGAAGTCGATGGCTCGATTTGTAGTGTAGACAGTCTCTGAAAATTGCTCGGGAATTCGCGCTGGCAAATGCGCATGACGCATCTGCCAGCCGCTGAGGATTTCGCCGTTCTCGCCTTCGGCGGCGTTGGCCCAGTCGTGCCAGGGATTGCGCCCGTCGAACCCCTGCTCGCGCAGGTAATGGGTGTAGGGCGCGGACTCGCGTTTGTCGTCGAACAACGGGTCGTCGGGGAAGATCCCGTCGTGGCGAAAGTACGGTTCGAAACCGACCTCGTTGAGCACCTCGGCCTGCGCGCTGTCCGGGCTGATTGCCAAGCGCTGCAGCGCATCGACATTGGCCGTGGCGTGGGTCTTGCCGACCAGCGCGGTGCGGATGCCGTGGGGGCGCAGGTAGTCGCCGATCGTCAGTTCTTCCAGCGGCAACGGCACGGCGTTCCACGCCACTTGATGGCTGCTGACGTAACGCCCGGTGTAGGCGGACATTCGCGATGGCCCGCAGATCGTGCCTTGGGTGTAGGCACGGCTGAAGCGCACGCCGGCGGCGGCCAGGCGATCGATGTTTGGCGTGTGCAGATGCGGATGGCCGTAGCAGGACAGGTAATCGCGGCGCAGTTGATCGCACATGATGTACAGCACGTTACGCACGGGGTTTGGCGGGTTGGACATGGGGTTCACCGGTCAGAGAGACAGGCGAGGGTTTTCGCTTTCGGTGGGGGTGTTCGGCAAGTGCATTTGGGGAATGGGTTTGATGCAGGGATTGCATCAGCGCCTTCGCTGACGCCATCGCGAGCAGGCTCACTCCTACAATAGGAATGCGATCCTTTGTAGGAGTGAGCCTGCTCGCGATAGCGGTTTATCAGACCGCAAAATTCTCCAGCGAACAGACCTCCTCATCCACCGCATCAATCGCCTTGATCTGCTCAATCATCGCCTCCGCCAACGGTGACAGCCGATACCCCGCGCGGCTGACAATTCCATAACGGGTGTACAGCTCCTCCAGATCTTCCGCCAGGCCCTCAATCTTCAAACACACCAGCTCACCCTTGGCCTGATGCAGCGCATCGGAATACGCGCCAACAATCCCGATCGCGTCCGAACGCAGCACCACGCTGAGCAGGCTGGAGCTGTTTTCGCATTCCACATTGGGCGTGAAATCCGGGCGGCCGCTGAGGTCGACGATGACCTTGCGCAGGTTCGGCGGACGGATGCTCACCGCCAGTGGATAACTCATCAACTGCTCGGCGGTGACCCGTTCAAAAGCAGCCAGCGGATGCCCGGCGCGGCAACAGAAATGCCATTTACGCGGGCGCAATCGATAGGTGAGGTAATCCGGATCGGCCTCGAAGTGTCGGGTGTCGGCGACGAAAAATTCGAACTCTTCACTGAGCAGGCGTTTGCTCAGGCTCTGCCAGTCATCGACCTGAAACTGCACCCGCGCCTTTGGATAACGCCCGATGAACGCGCCGATCGCTCGCGGGATCAATCCGGCTGCCGGTGCCGGGCCGCAACCGAAGCGCAGCTCACCGGCCTCCAGGCCATTGAACTGGCTGATCTCGTTGGCCATCTGCTGCGCGCCGCTGACCAGCCGCCGAGCATGTTCGAGCAGCACCTGGCCCTGTTTGGTTGGCGGCAAATCCTTGCGCCCACGATCGATCAACTGACAGCCGACGCTGTGTTCCAGCGCCTGAATGCTGCGGCTGAACGCCGACTGCGACAGGTTCACCGCCTGCGCGCCGGCGACGAAGCTGCGTTGTTCGGCGAGGGCGATGAAGTGACGTAACTGGCGCAAGTCGATATGCATTTTTCACATAAAAAATATCCGGGAAATGCATTGGATATGCATTAGGTCGACTCCTTATAAAGGCAATCTCTTATGCAGTAAATATTTGTAAATCTATAAATAAATAACTTAAAAGAATATGCAGCGCTGAAGATGTCTGTGTGTTTTTTGACCAGGAGCCGCGCCATGAGTCCGTTGAACCTTGCGTCACCCTTAACGCCACGACGGCTCAAACGCCTGCCTCTGGCCTTGTTGCTGGCGGGGAGCGCCAGCTGGACACACGGCTACGCCGCCGACGCTGAAACCCCACCATCGACCCCGGCCGGCAAGCCTGCGGCCAACAGTTCACAACTGGAAACGGTGACGGTCACCACCCGTCGTCGCGAAGAAAGTTCGCAAGACGTGCCGACGCCAATGAGCGTGGTCAGCGGCCAGACCCTGGAGACGCAACGGGTCTACCGGATTCAGGATTTGCAGCAACTGGTGCCCAGCGTCAACGTCGCCTACATGCACGCGCGCCAGTCCAGCGTGTCGATTCGTGGCCTGGGCAACAACCCGGCCAGCGACGGCCTGGAAGGCAGCGTCGGTCTGTACATCGACAACGTGTATCTGGGCCGTCCGGGGATGGCGGTGTTTGACCTGATGGACATCGAACAACTCGAAGTCCTGCGCGGGCCACAGGGCACGCTGTTCGGCAAGAACACCACCGCCGGGGTGATCAACATCAGCACGCGCGCGCCGACCTTCACGCCGGAACGCAGCATTGAAACCTCGGTCGGCGAGGACGGCTATTTCCAGACCAAGGGCACGATTTCCGGGCCGCTCAACGATCAACTGGCCGGGCGCTTTTCGGCCTATCGCACCCGCAGCGATGGCGACATCAAGAACGAGTACAACGGCCATGACCTGAATGGCGGATCGCGCGACGGTTTCCGTGCGCAGTTGCTGTTCAAGCCCAACGAAGATTTCAACCTGCGCTGGATCGGCGACTACAACGAAGAGGATTCCAGCGCCGGTACCCGCGTGCTGTACAGCACCGGGCCGACCATCAATGGCGTCAACCTCTACCAATCGCGGGCCAATGCCGCCGGCGCGACACTGGTCAACGGTTCGCACCGCAAGGTCAATCTGGACAGCGACCAGCACGTTACCGTGCATCAGGGCGGCACGTCGGTAGAAGCCAACTGGACGTTGCCGAGTGATTTCACCCTGACCTCGATCAGCTCCTACCGCTTCTGGAATTTCACTCCGGCCAACGACGATGGCCTCAACGTGGCGGCCACCTACAACGCCGGTGTCTCGGTGGAAGACAAACAGTACTCGCAGGAATTTCGCCTCGCGTCGCCCAAAGACGAGTTCTTCGATTACGTGGTGGGCGCGTACTACTTCGGTTCGGATCTGGACAACAAATCCTTCGCCTATTACGGCCCGCAGGCCGACATCTGGAATGGCACGCCGCGCGGTGCCCTGGCCAATGTCGGCAGCGTCGGCAACGGCCACATCAAGACCGACAGTTTCGCGCTGTTCGCCCAAGGCACCTGGCACCTCACCGAACGCCTGGATTTCACCGCCGGGGTGCGCGGCACCTATGAAGAAAAAAATGCCTGGGTCACCCGCGATGCGCCAGTCGGTGGTGCTGTGGTGACCGGCGCAGCGGCCACCGCACGACGCGGCCGTGCCGGCGCCTACGATTCCGGCAATCTCAATCAGTACAGCTCCAGCCCGTCCGGGTTGCTCAACCTCAGTTATCGCATCACCGATGATCTGCTCGGTTACGCCACTCTGTCCCACGGTGAAAAATCCGGTGGAGTGAACCTCGCGGTGGGGTCTGCGCCAACCGCCGGCGCCGATTCGCTGCTGATCGGCACCGAGCGCGCGAACAACGCCGAACTCGGCTTCAAAAGCACCCTGTGGGATCGCCGTCTGCAACTCAACGCCAACGTGTTCTGGACCCAGGTCAACGCCTACCAGACCAACGCCTACGACGACGTCAATCGCGTGCAATACCTGACCAACGCCGGCTCGGTGCGCTCGCGCGGCGTCGAGTTTGAAAGCACGGTGATCCCGCTGCGCGGCCTGACCCTGAACTTCAACGGCTCGTACAACGACGTCAGTTACCTCTCGTACAAAGATGCACCGTGCCCGCCGGAAGTCAGCCAGGCACCGGGTGCGCCGGCCTCTTGCGACCTCAGCGGGCACCAGGTGGTCGGCGCCTCGAAATGGATCGGCAACGCCAACGGCGAATACAAATGGAATCTGGCCAATGGCTTCGAACCCTACGTCACCGCCAGCTATGCGTTCCGCTCCAAAGCGGTGGGCACGGTGGAGGACTCCGACTACGGGCAGATCCCGAGTTACGCCGTGGTCAACCTCTCGACCGGTCTGCGCGGCGACTTCAACCAGGGGCAGTGGGACGTCTCGCTGTGGCTGAAAAACGCCTTCGACAAAACCTACTACACGACCCTCTGGACCGGCGGCAACGGCGGCTACGAAGGCCTGCTCGGCACGCCGCGCACCCTCGGTGTAACCGGTCGCTACGACTTCTGATTTGATCGTTCAAGGAGCTGCATCATGTTGCCAGGTAAAACCGCTTCAGCGCTGTTGTTGTCCGGCGCGGTGCTCAGTAGCGGGGCGTTCGCCGCGCCCAGCGTGTACCCGACCGGCGTTACCCGTTACGACCCGGACAAGGCGTTCAACCAGTACGTGATCTTCAGTGGCGCTGACAAGCAGACGCACCTGATCGACATGAATGGCAATGAGGTGAAGACCTGGCCACAAGCGGGTTTTCCGTCGGCGATCATCGACCCACAACTGGTCGGCGGTGAGCGCGGACACGTGCTGCTGCAACTGAGCGACAAGGATCCGGGCAAGCTCGGTTCGGCCGGCAACGGTCTGGGCAACCAGAGCGTCGGCGAACTGGACTGGAACGGCAAAGTACTCTGGCAGTGGGGTGACAAGGCGCCCGGCGGCGCGGCGCAACAGCATCATGATCAACGCAGGTTAAGCAACGGCAACACCGTGGTGCTGGCGAACAAAGTGCACCAGGTCAAAGGCTTCAAAGTGCCCGAGGTGATCGACGATGCGATCTATGAAGTCAGTCCTGACGGCGCAGTGAAATGGCAGTGGCTGGCCTCGGAACACCTGAACGAATTCGGCTTCACCCCGGAGCAACTGAAACTGGTGCGCGCCAGCGACAATCCGGATTACCTGCACATCAACAACCTCAGCGTGGTCGGGCCGAACAAGTGGTTCGATGCCGGTGACAAACGCTTCAATCCGGACAACCTGTTACTCGATTCGCGTAACGCCAACTTCATCGCGATCATCGACAAACGCAGCGGCAAAGTGGTCTGGCGCCTCGGCCCGAACTTGCCGCTGATCAACCCGAAAACCGCACAAAAGCTGCCGCGCCCGGTGGACCAGTTCGTCGGCCAGCATGACGCGCACATCATCCCGGCCGGACTGCCTGGCGCCGGTAACCTGTTGGTGTTCGACAATCAGGGTTCGGCGGGTTATCCGAACGTCACCCACGGGCTGATTTCCGGTTCGCGGGTGCTGGAAATCGATCCGCTGAAAAACCAGATCGTCTGGCAGTACAGCGCGGCCAATTCGAAGCAGCCGGGGTGGGCGTTCTACAGCTCGTTCATCAGCAGCGCGCGACGTTTGCCCAACGGCAATACGCTGATCGATGAAGGCATGAACGGGCGATTTTTCCAGGTGACGGCCAGCGGCGAAAACGTCTGGGAGTACGTCAGCCCGTATCTGGGCAAGGCGCCGGGCAGCGATGCGATCAGCAACTGGGTCTATCGGGCGTTGCCTGTGAGTTATGACTGGGTGCCGGCGGGCACACCCCGCTCCGAGAGCGCCGTGATTGCTCCGACATCGGCCGTGCAACAGACAAGCGCCAGTCGTTAGTTGAAAAGGAATTAATGCTCGAATGAATGGCGATAAGTTATGTGCGATTTGAACAGCGCTTATTGCAATTTCGTTGAAAAGTCGCGTGGACAATAAGTGAATGCCGAACCATCCTGAGTGTCGTGAGTTTCCAGGAGGAAACTTGCTCTCATCGGAAGACACTTATCCAACGATAAAGGAAATCTCGTTATGTCGAGCATTAATGGCAATTATGTAAACGCTAACGCTGGCGCCAAACTGACGATTACCGATGGCAACGACTCCAACGGCACCTTCAGCGGCAAGTTCAGCCAGAACGGCGTGAACTACGACATCGCTTACGGGCATTACCATTTCCAGAACAGCACCGGGCAGCCTACGATCATTACGTTTACGGCGCTGAATGATGGTACTGGCTATCAGTCATGGACATTGTTCTCACCCGATCACAATTACTCGAAAGTTCGCGCGGTGGGTTCGCGCAACAACTTTGACGGTGATGTTGTTGGTTTGGCGGGAGAATTTATTAAACAGTAATTAAGTTTCACAAAAAAGCCGCCATGCTGTTTAAGTCTGGCGGCTTTTTCTTACATGAAATAAGTCATTTTCATGCCGGTCGTGCTTCCTGTGGATGACAGAGTTTGCTTGCGCCTGATTCTAAGCTCGCTGTGAACTTAATCATTGATCAGGACGCTTACATGCAAAACGCGCTTTATTCCAACACCCTCGATGGACCCTCACTGACTATTGTCGATTCCGATGATCGCACCGGTGTCTTCGCTGGCACATTGCATCACCAAGGCATCGACTACGACATCGTCAATGGACGTTATGCCAGCCTCAACGGCTATCAGCCACCGACGGTGGTCACGCTCATTGCCAATCACCAGGATCACGGTTACTTCGCCCTGACCCTGTTCTCGCCAAGTCGCGGCACGCACGAATTGCGCGGGCACTGCGTGCGTGTCACCTATGACGGCGCGGTCAGCAGTCTGCCGGGCGATTTCGTTCGCCATGCATGAGGCGCAGCCAGCGCCAGGTTTCTCCTTCAAAACATCAAGCAAGGATGCTGCACATGTCCACGATCAACGGCGTTTATCGTCATGAACCTTCAGATACAACCTTGACCCTGGCCGATGGCGATGACCGCACCGGCAGTTTCACGGGCACTCTGTCTGTGTCCGGGACCGATTACCCACTCGCATTCGGCAATTTTCATTTCAGGCATGGTTTTTCAACGGGCACAGTTGCCATCACGTTCAGCATGTTGATGGCCGATGGTACGGGGCAAGCATGGGTGATGTTTTCGCCTGATCAGTCCTATGCACGCCTGCGGGCAATGGGCAGCGCTGCCGACCTGGCCGGAGAGATCGCGTTGACCGGCCTTGAGTTTGTCCGACAAGCACCCTGAAAAAGCGCGGATTAAACGGTTTTCGCATGCTTTGGCCGAATATTTTTCATGCTTGAAAAGCATTGTAAATTTGCGCTGCGGCGCAAGCCCTTGCAGGCCGTGGCCTCGCGGGGATCGCTGAGAATTTATATTCAAAAAACATCTAAACACATCAATAAAAGTTACTTTCGGAGATAAGTGATTGCTCCAATGATTCACCCAACGACCGGTCGCACGGGGGATACAGGTGGCGGCCGGTCGGGTACTTCGCAAAAGAGACCGCAGGGAGTGAATCAATGGGCAATGTCCAGACCGCCGCCAGCGCACAGGAATTGCTGTGGCGCCAGGCACCGAGTGGCGAATTGGTCGATCTTGGCCGGCCTCATCGTGTGCCGTTGGGGCAGTTGCGTTTGCAGCGTGCGCCCAAGGGCATTCTGAGCCGACGCGAAGCGATCCTGCTCGGTGTGCTGGCGCTGGTGGTGCACGCTGCGGTGATCTACTGGATCAACCAGCAGCCAACGCCGGTGCTGCCGATCGTGCCGCCGGAAATTCCGCCGATGACCATCGAGTTTTCGCGTCCGGCGCCACCCGCGCCGCCAGTGGTCGAACCGCCGCCACCGGCGCCGGTCGTTGAGCCACCGCCGCCGGTTGAAGACGAGTTGGCCGTGAAGCCGCCGCCACCCAAACCGATTCCAAAACCCAAGCTGAAACCGGTGGCCAAACCGGTTCCGAAGCCAGTACCGAAAACCGTTGAGCAGCCACCCGCGCCGCCGCAACCGGCAGCCCCGGTCGCTGCGCCAGCGCCACCTGCACCACCGGCCCCAGCGCCCGTGACACCGGCCTCGGCCAACGCCGCATATTTGAAGAACCCGGCCCCGGAATACCCGTCGCTGGCCCAGCGTCGCGGTTGGGAAGGCACGGTGATGTTAAGGGTCCACGTGTTGGCCAACGGCAAACCGGGCGAGATCCAGATCCAGAAAAGCAGTGGCCGGCAACAGCTCGATGACGCAGCGCTGAGCGCGGTCAAGCAGTGGAGCTTCGTCCCGGCCAAGCAGGGTGATGTCGCCCAGGACGGCTGGGTCAGCGTGCCCATCGACTTCAAGATTCATTAAACCGAAACCTATTTCGCGCTAAACGTTTACACGAGGGAACACATCATGACGTTACTGGCATCTCCACTGGAATCCATCGAAAGCGCGGTGATCTGGCTGCTGGTGGTTTTTTCCGTCGCCACCTGGGGGCTGGCCCTGCTCAAGGCTGTGCAGTTCGGTCGTCTGAAGGCGCAGGATCGCAGGTTTCATAAACGCTTCTGGGCGGCGTCGAGTCTGGATTCCGCCGCCGAGTTGAGCGAAACCCAGCCCGGCGCTGCCGCCCGGGTGGCGCAGGCCGGTTACGCGGCGATTCAGGTGGGCGAGGCGCCGCAGGCCAATGACCTGAGCCAGGCGATCAACCATCAGGATCGACTGGAGCGTGCCTTGCGTCAGCAGATCGTGCGCGAACGTCGTTCGCTGGAAACCGGTCTGGCGGTGGTCGCGAGTATTGGCAGTACCTCGCCGTTCATTGGCCTGTTCGGCACGGTGTGGGGAATCATGGAAGCGTTGAAAGGCATCAGCGCAGCCGGTTCGGCGAGCCTGGAAACCGTGGCCGGCCCGATCGGCGCGGCACTGGTCGCCACTGGTGTGGGGATCGCGGTCGCGGTGCCGGCGGTGCTGGTTTACAACTACTTTTTGCGGCGCCTGAAACTGACCGCCGCGGACCTGGATGACTTCGCCCACGACTTCTACAGCCTGGCGCAGAAGAGTTCGTTCCGCGTGCTGATCCACCCGACCGCGAACAAGGTGGTGGCGCCGGGCAACGCAGCAAAAGTGAAGGAGGCGTCCTGAGATGGCCTTTTCCACGCAAGACAGCGACGAGGTACTGAGCGAGATCAACGTGACGCCGCTGGTAGACGTGATGCTGGTGCTGCTGGTGGTGTTCATCGTCACCGCGCCGCTGCTGACCAACGCGATTCCGATCAACCTGCCCAAGACCGAGGCGGTGGCGCCGGTCGAGCAGAAAGACCCGCTGGTGGTGAGCATCGACGGTGCCGGCAAACTGTTTATCAACAAGGATGAAATTCAGCCGGACCTGCTGGAGTTCAACCTCAAGGCGGCCAAGGCGAAAGACCCGGAAGTGCGCGTGCAATTGCAGGCCGACGACGGGGTGAACTACGGCGAAGTGGCGCGGGCCATGGCTTCGATCGAGCGGGCAGGGATTACCAAGTTGTCGGTGATCACTGCGCGGTGACAAGGATTTACGTTTTTCCGGGGCCGTCTCCTTGGCAGGGTGCGGCCCTTTTTTTATCCCGCGATTCTCGCTACACCAACGACCTCCTGTAGGAGTGAGCCTGCTCGCGAAGGCATTCTGTCAGTCGAAGATGAATAGACTGATCCATTGCATTCGCGAGCAAGCCGCTCCCGCAGGTGCTGTATCTAATATTCTTTTCAGGTCTTAATAAATAGCTTCTTATTCCTTAACGAATATAAATCCCGTCCCTATACTCGATCAGGAACAGACACGACGCAGGAGAGCTCCCCCATGCGCAACGAATCAATCCGCTATCTGATTGTGCCGGGCTGGCAAGGATCGCCAGAAGATCATTGGCAAACCCACTGGCAAAACAGCCTGCCCAACAGCGCCCGGGTGGAGCAGGCCGACTGGCTGACGCCGCGCCGTGAAGACTGGGTCGCCGCGCTGGCCGAAGCGATTGCCGCCGACAGCACGCCCGTGATCCTGATCGCCCACAGCCTCGGCTGTGTCACCGTTGCGCATTGGGCCGCTACCGCGCCGCTGCAATATCTGCGGCAGGTGCGGGGGGCGCTGCTGGTCGCGCCCGCGGATGTCGAGCGCCCGACCTGCGCGCCGGCGCTGCGCAATTTCGCGCCGATTCCGAGTGATCTGCTGCCGTTCCCCTGCCAGGTCGTCGCCTCCGACAACGACGCCGCCGTCAGCGCCCCGCGTGCTCTTGAGTTGGCGCGTCACTGGGGCGCCGAGGCGGGGATTCTCGCCGGGGCCGGGCACATCAACGTCAAGTCCGGGCATCAGCGCTGGGAGCAAGGGTTCGCCTACCTCTATCGCCTGCAAAACCGCCTGGAACACCACGCCCGGCGCCGCGCTTGAGTTGTATTTTTTCTTTTTGATCGCCCCCGTCTCCCGGCGGTTGTGGGCGGGAGTCTGCCATGAGTTTTGAAACGTTCGGTCAGCCGTTGCTGACCTTTCCCGATGCGGAAAAAAGCCCCCTGAGCATCCGCGCCAAGGCGCTGGTCTTCGTCGATCCACGTTCGCGCCAATTGCGCGAAGAGCTGGAGCACCTGGCACCACGGGCAATCTCGGTATTGATCCGTGGCGAGACCGGCACCGGTAAAGAGTTGCTCGCCCGCCACATCCACCGTGCCAGTGATCGCAGCGGCCTGTTCGTCTCGGTCAATTGCGGCGCGATCAGCCCGACCTACGCTGATGCCGAACTGTTCGGCTATGCCGCCGGCAGTTACACCGGTTCGGCCAGCAGCCGCGCCGGCTGGTTCGGTTCGGCCAACGGCGGCACCCTGTATCTGGACGAGATTGGCGACCTGCCGCTGCCGATCCAGATCAAATTGCTCGCTGCCCTGGAAAACCACGAAGTGACCCGCGTCGGCGCTCATCAGCCGAGCCCGGTGGACGTGCGCCTGGTCGCAGCGACCAGCATCGATCTGGCACAAGCGGTAGACGCGGGGAAATTTCACGAACGGCTCTATCACTACCTCAGCGAAGGGCAACTGGAGCTGCCGGCGCTGCGCGAACGGATCGGCGACATCCTGTCGCTGGCCGAGTATTTTCTCGGCATCTACAGCCAGCGCCTCGACCTGCCGGTGCCGTTGATCAGCGAAGCGGCGCAACACCTGCTGGAGCGCCACAGTTGGCCAGGCAACACCCGTGAGCTGGAAAACGTCATTCACTTTGCGTTGTTGGTCAGCACTGGTGATGAAATTTTGCCGGAACACCTTAACCTGCCCGAAGCGTCTGGGCCGCACCTGCAGATCGAACGACTGGTGGCGCAGATCAACATCGGCGGCAGCGTTGATGAGCGTAAGGCCTTGAAAGATTTGCTGATTGGTTTGAGTCAACGCTTGTGACCGTTTTGTTCTGTATGAGCAAAATGGAATAACAAAGTGAATAAACGTTATTGTCCGGGAATAAAAAATCCCGGTATTGTCCGCTTCACGCCAGAGATAGCACTTCACTGGCACTCGTATTAATAGCCGTCGCCATCCGCGATCGTGATTCTCGATAAGGACACTGCATGAAAAAGGTTCTGTTGTTTACCGCATTGGCGGCTGCTCTGACTGCTTCGCTGGCTCAGGCCGGCGAGAAACTGGTGGTCGCGGCGACTCCGGTGCCACACGCTGAAATTCTTGAACTGATCAAACCGACCCTCGCCAAAGAAGGCGTGGATCTGGAAATCAAAGTCTTCACCGACTACGTACAGCCAAACGTACAAGTGGGCGAGAAGCGTCTGGATGCCAACTACTTCCAGACCCTGCCGTACCTGAACAGCTTCAACCAGGGCAAATACAAGGATGACAAATCCAAGTACCTGGTGACCGTGCAAGGCGTGCACGTTGAACCGTTTGGTGGCTACTCGAAAAAGTACAAAACCCTGGCTGAACTGCCGGACGGCGCCACCATCGCCATCCCGAACGAAGGCAGCAACAGCGGCCGAGCCCTGATCCTGCTGCAGAAGGCTGGTCTGATCGAGCTGAAAGACCCGAAAAACGCGCTGGCCACCCCGAAAGACATCGCCAAGAACCCGCACAACTTCAAGTTCAAGGAACTGGAATCGGCGCTGCTGCCACGCGTGCTGAACGAAGTTGACCTGGACATGATCAACACCAACTACGCGCTGGAAGCCAAGCTGAACCCGACCAAGGATGCGCTGGTGATCGAAGGCGCTGATTCGCCTTACGTGAACTTCCTGGTGGCCCGTGAGGACAACAAGAACAGCGACGCGATCCAGAAACTGGCCAAAGCCCTGACCAGCCCGGAAGTCAAAGCGTTCATCGAGAAGAAGTACAACGGCGCGGTACTGCCAGCGTTCTGATCCGACGCTTGAGTGAACCCTCTTCAAGGTGCGAAAACGCCGATGGCCCGTAATGGTCATCGGCGTTTTTGTGTGAACGCAGTTTTCGGCCGGTGATTGTTCCTGTGGCGAGGGGATTTATCCCCGATCGGCTGCATAGCAGTCGTGAAATCAGTCAACACGGTGCATCTATAACCCGATATCTGGGGCCGCTTCGCAGCCCATCGGGGATAAATCCCCTCGCCACAAAGTCAGCAGCCAGAAGCAAAGATCGCAGCCTTCAGCAGGTCCATGCAGGAGCTGCCGAAGGCTGCGATCTTTTGATCTTTTATTCAGGCCGCTTGGGTTTTCAACGCCCGGCGCAACGCCACCAACAATTTCACAATCTCCTGCGGATCCAGTCGCTGCGGCACTTTTGCGTCCATGTTGTCTTCCTTGTAATGGTTTGGCCGGGGGAGTCTGGCCAAAAGCTGTTCGTCCTTGGAGGGCTTTCATGCAAAAAAGATCCTTCCTACAGCGCAGGGGAAAATAGCCTTCTTATTCCTTCCCGGCAAACCCGCAAGATAGTTTTTTGGGTGATATCAATATGCTTTATCGGTATTTAAATTCTTGTTTTTATACCTATAAAGTCAGCACCTGCCGGACAGTTACCCGCTGTCCATGGACTGCATGACCGTCGCTTACCGAGCGGCGTCCAGGATGCTTCATGACTTTCGACTACGCATTTATCCTCAGCACGCTGCCGGCGTTTCTCAAAGCCGTAGGCGTAACGCTGCAGGTCGGATTCATTGCCATCGGCACGTCGCTGCTGGTGGCGCTGCTCAACGCGACGATCCTGGTGTTTCGCACGCCTTACCTGCAGCGCGCCGTCGGCCTGTATGTGGAACTGGCGCGTAACACACCGCTGCTGATCCAGCTGTTCTTCGTCTACTTCGCCTTGCCGGCTATCGGCATCAAGGTTTCCGGTTTCACCGCCGCGATCATCACCATGACGTTTCTCGGTGGCGCCTACCTCACCGAGGTGCTGCGTGCCGGCGTCGATGCCCTGCCGCAGGCGCAACTGGAATCGGGGCGTTCCATCGGCCTGTCGCGCGGCCAGTTGCTGCGCTACGTGATCCTGCCGCAAGCAGGGATTCTCAGCTTGCCGTCGCTGTTCGCCAATTTCATTTTCCTGCTCAAGGAAACCACTGTGGTCTCGGCGGTGGCGGTGCCGGAAATCCTCTACACCACCAAGAGCTACATCGCGCTCTACTACAAAACCTACGAAATGCTCGCCGTGCTGACGCTGATCTGCGTGCTGTTGTTCTTGCCGCTGTCGCTGCTGCTCAGCCGTCTGGAAAGGAGGCTCCAGCATGGCCAGTTCGGGTCTTGAACTGCTCTGGGTGTCGTTGCCGCAACTGGCCAAAGGCGCCGGGCAAACGCTGTCGATCTCGTTTCTGAGCATCGCCATCAGCACCGTTGGCGGCGTGCTCTATGGCGTGCTGCGTACGCTCAACGTGACGTGGCTGAACGCGATCCTGCGGGTCTATCTGGAGCTGTTCCGGGCGATTCCGGTGCTGGTCTGGCTGTACCTGTTGTTTTTCGGCCTGCCGATTTTCTTCGGCCTGAGCCTGCCGAGCTTCTGGTGCGCAGTGTTGGTGCTGTCGCTGTGGGGCGCCAGTGAGGTTGGCGAGGTGGCGCGCGGTGCGCTGCATTCGTTGCCGCGCGGGCAGCGTGAAGCGGGGCTGTCGATTGGCCTGAACGCTGCGCAGCTCTACGGCTACGTACTGTTGCCGCAAGCACTGAAGCGCATGACGCCGCCGACCATCAACGTCTACACACGGATCATCAAGACCAGTTCACTCGCGGTGCTGATCGGCGTGGTCGACGTGATCAAGGTCGGCCAGCAGATCATCGAGCGCACCTACGAATCAGTGCTGATCTACGGCGCACTGTTCCTGTTTTTCTTCTTTATCTGCTACCCGTTGTCGGCCGCCTCGCGCGTGCTGGAACGGCGCTGGACGCAAGCATGAGCGCATTGATCGAGTTTCAGGGGTTCAACAAATTCTACGGCGAGCAGCAGGTGCTCAAGGGCATCGACCTGCACGTGCACAGCGGCGAAGTGATCGTCATTCTCGGCCCCAGCGGCTGCGGCAAAAGCACCTTGCTGCGCTGTCTCAACGGCCTGGAAGAGGCGCACAGCGGCAGCCTGAAATTTGTCGGTCGTGAACTGTTGGACAGGGCCACTGACTGGCGTGAAGTGCGCCAGCAGATCGGCATGGTGTTCCAGAGTTATCACCTGTTCCCGCACATGAGCGTGCTCGACAACCTGCTGCTCGGTCCGCTCAAAGTGCAGAAGCGTCAGCGCCGCGAAGCGCAGCAACAAGCCGAAGCCTTGCTTGAACGCGTGGGTCTGGCGGACAAGCGCGACGCCTATCCACGCCAGCTCTCCGGCGGCCAGCAGCAACGCATCGCCATCGTCCGTTCGCTGTGCATGAACCCGCGAGTGATGCTCTTCGATGAAGTCACCGCCGCCCTCGACCCGGAGATGGTCAAGGAAGTGCTGCAAGTGATTCAGGGCCTGGCCCGCGAGGGCATGACCCTGCTGATCGTCACCCACGAAATGGCCTTCGCTCGCGCGGTGGCCGATCGCATCGTGTTTATGGATGCCGGGCGCATCCTTGAACAGAACCCGCCCGAGATTTTCTTTACGAACCCGCAAACCGCACGCGCGCAGCAGTTCCTGGAGAAGTTCTCCTTCGTTGCAACACTGCCCAAAACGAATCCGAAAAAGGAACTGGAACCGCTATGAAAACTGCCAAGTCATCCCTGTTTTTACTGCCACTGCTCGGCCTTGCGCTGCTTGCAGGCTGCAACAAATCCGCAGAACCGGCCAAGCCGAAAGTCGTCAGCGAAAGCGCCGCACCGGCCGGTTACCTGGACAAGATCAAGGCTCGTGACAAACTGATCGTCGGCGTGTTCACCGACAAACCGCCATTCGGTTTCGTCGATGAGGCCGGGCGCTACGTCGGCTTCGACACCGACATCGGTCGACGTTTCGCCAAGGACCTGCTGGGCGATGAAAACAAAGTCGAGTTCGTTGCCGTGGAACCGGCGAGCCGCATTCCGTTCCTGCAAAGCGACAAGGTCGACCTGATCCTTGCCAACATGACCGTGACCCCGGAGCGCAAGGAAGCGGTGGAGTTCACCAACCCGAACCTCAAGGTCGCGGTGCAGGCGCTGGTGCCACAGAGCAGCTCGGTGAAAAACCTCGATGACCTGGCAACCCGCACCACCATCGTCACCACCGGTACGACCGCCGACATCTGGCTGACCAAGAATCACCCGGACTGGAAACTGCTGAAGTTCGAGAAAAACTCCGAGTCGCTGCAAGCCTTGGCCAATGGCCGTGGCGATGCCTACGCGCAGGACAATCTGGTGCTGTTCAGCTGGGCCAAGCAGAACCCGGGCTACCGTGTGCTGGACGAAAAGCTCGGCGCTGAAGCACCGATTGCGCCGGCGGTGAAGAAGGGCAATATCGAGCTGCGTGACTGGGTGAATACCGAGCTGACCAAGTTGGGTGAGGAGAAATATCTGCTCAAACTGTACGACCAATATGTGCGTAAAGAGCTGAGCGATGACACCAAGCCTGAGAGCGTGATTGTCGAAGGTGGCAAGTGGCAGGGGTGATTCATTGATTCAGCGGTGACGCTTGAATCGCTTCGCGAGCAAGCTCGCTCCCACATTGGACCGCGTCCGTGGGGAAAACTCGGTCAACTGTGGGAGCGGGCTTGCTCGCGAAAGCGGTGGTTCAGGCACCGCTCAATCCGGCCAGTTCCAGGCCGGCTCATCCAGCACCCGCTGTCCGACAATCCCGGTCTGCCCGAGCGTCTTCTCCAGCACGATGCAATTACATTCGGGATCCTCCTGCAACGCTGAAATCAATCGGCGCGCGTGCGACACCACCCACACCTGACACTGCTCCGACGCACGAATGATCAACCGCGCCAGCGCCGGTAACAGATCCGGATGCAGACTGGTTTCCGGTTCGTTCAGCACCATCAATGTCGGCGGCCTCGGCGTCAGCAACGCCGCGACCAGCAGCAGATAACGCAACGTCCCGTCCGACAGCTCCGCTGCTGACAACGGCCGCAACAATCCTTCCTGATAGAACTCGATGGCAAAGCGTCCGCCAGCCTGGGCTTCGATGTGTAGCCGCGCACCGGGGAAGGCATCGCTGATTGCGTCACGCATGGCGTCGCCGTCACCGATCTCGATGATGGTCTGCAACGCGGCCGCCAGATCGCGGCCATCGTGATGCAGGACCGGTGTGCGCGTACCCAGCTGCGGTTGGCGCACCGGCGCGTCGGCGTCACTGCGAAAGTGGTCGTAGAAGCGCCAGCGGCGAATGAACTCGCGCATCTGAAACACTTCCGGCGAGTTGCGCAGGCTGCCAACCTGATCGAACAGACTGTCGAAATTCGGTGTGTGCTGCGCCAGCACATCCCATTTACGCTCGGCGCGGGCACGGATCATCGGGCCGTCGCGATCCACCAGCAGGCTGGCGGGGCGGTAATGCGGCCCTGCCCAAATGCATTCACGTTTGATCTGCGGATCGAGGCTGAAGCGCGAGGGAATCGGGCGCGAGTGTTCGGGCAGCATGAAGTGCCCGTTGGAATCGGGCAGCCCGAGGCTGATCGAATAGCTGAAATCCTCCCCGGCAAACCCCAGGCGCAAGCGCTTCACGCCCTGGCGCACTGTCGGCTCGATGGCTACTTCGCCGTTGCGCATGCGCCGACTGAGGGTTTCCGGCCCGGCCCAGAACGTCGAATCCAGCCCGCCCTCACGTGCAAGCGCGTTGACCACGCCGCCCTGAGCGGTTTCCGCCAGCAGCCGCAAGGCCCGGTAGAGATTGGACTTGCCGCTGCCGTTGGGGCCGGTGATCAGGTTCAGCCGGCCCAGCGGGATCACGAGTTTGTTGATCGAGCGGTAATTGGCCACCGCCAGGGTGTTGAGCATGCAAGGCCTTTTTCGGGTGTGGCTGATGAGCAACAGGATACCCCTTAACGACGCATCGGATTTTTCTTCATAAGCCGGACGTGCAAGCTGGGAACCCTGTTCTAAGCTCTGAAGTCGTATCGTCCTGATCGTCTAAAAATAATGCCAAGGAGTCTGCATGGCGGGTCCCGGATTGAAAGTGCTGGCGGCGCTGAGTGCCATTGCCTTGCTGACCGCTTGCGGCGACAAGAAGCCCCCTCAGGAATACTTGCCACGGGTCTTTGTGCAAGAGGTCAAACCGGCCAATTACGCCGCTGCGGTGACCCTCACCGGTGACGTGCAGGCGCGGGTGCAGACCGAACTTTCGTTCCGGGTCGGTGGCAAGATCATCCAGCGCATGGTCGATGTCAGTGACCGGGTCAGCGCCAAGCAAGTGCTGGCCAAACTCGACCCCAAGGATCTGCAGACCAACGTCGATTCTGCTCAAGCCCAGGTTATCGCCGAGCAAGCACGGGTCAAGCAGAGTGCGGCGGCGTTCGTGCGCCAGCAGAAACTGCTGCCCAAGAGCTACACCAGCCAGAGCGAATACGATTCCGCGCAAGCGGCTTTGCGCAGCAGCCAGAGCGCCCTGAGTGCGGCGCAGGCGCAATTGGCCAACGCCAAAGACCAGTTGAGCTACACCTCGCTGATCGCCGATGCTCCCGGGGTGATCACCGAGCGTCAGGCCGAAGTCGGCCAGGTGGTGCAGGCCACCGCGCCGATCTTCTCGCTGGCCCGCGATGGCGACCGTGACGCCGTGTTCAACGTTTACGAATCGCTGCTGGCCGAGCGCCCTTCGGATCGCTCGATTGTCGTCAGCCTGCTCGACAACCCGGCCATCAAAACCACCGGCACGGTGCGTGAAATCACCCCGGCGGTGTCGGCGCAGTCCGGCACAGTGCAAGTCAAAGTCAGTCTCGACAGCCTGCCGCAGGGCATGCAGCTGGGCTCGGTGGTGAGTGCCACGGCCAAGGGCAGCGGCAAGTCGGCGGTGGAGTTGCCATGGTCGGCGCTGACTAAAAACATCAGCGATCCGGCGGTGTGGATGGTTGACGATAAAGGTGAAGCGCAGCTGCACAACGTCACGGTCAGCCGCTACCTGATCGGCAAGGTCATCATCAGCGACGGCCTCAAGGGTGGGGAAAAAGTCATAATCGCGGGTGGGCAGCTGCTGCATCCGGGCATGAAAGTCGAAATTGCTGAAAACACCTATAAAGGTCTGCAATCAGGAGCACAGCCATGAAGCGTCTGGGGCTGTTATCCGTCGGTGTGTTGCTGGCCGCCTGCTCGAAAAGCGAGCCGCCACCGGAGCCCGTGCGGCCGGTGCTGTCGATCAAGGTAGAGGCGCTGAACGAGGAAACCCTCGGGCGTTTTGCCGGCAGCATTCAGGCGCGTTACGAGAGCAACACCGGGTTCCGCGTCGGCGGGCGCATCGCCAGCCGTAACGTCGATGTCGGCGCCGAGGTGCAGAAGGGCACGCTGCTCGCCACCCTCGACCCGTCCGACCAGCAGAACCAGTTGCGCTCGGCCCAGGGCGATCTGGCCAAGGTCCAGGCGCAGCTGATCAACGCCCAGGCCAACGCCCGGCGGCAGCAGGCACTGTTCGATCGCGGGGTGGGTGCGCAGGCGCAACTGGACATCGCCAACACGGACCTGAAAACCACCCAGGCGTCACTGGACCAGGCACGGGCGGCGGTCAACCAGAGCCAGGATCAACTGGGCTACACCGAGTTGCGCTCCGACCACAAAGCGGTGGTCACCGCGTGGAATGCCGAGGCCGGGCAAGTGGTGACGGCCGGTCAGCAGGTGGTGACCCTGGCGCAACCGGACATCAAGGAAGCGGTGATCGATCTGCCGGACACGCTGGTCGATCAGATCCCTTCCGATGTGGTGTTTCTGGTGGCCGGGCAACTCGACCCGAGCATCAATACCACGGCGACCATTCGCGAAATCGAACCGCAGGCCCAAAGCGCCACGCGCACCCGCCGCGCACGGCTGACGCTGGCCAATACCCCCGATGGCTTCCGCCTCGGCACGGCAATCAGTGTGACCCTCAGCTCGGCGATCAAACCGCGGATCGAATTACCCTCCACGGCCCTGCAGGAAGCCGACGGCAAGACTCGCATCTGGGTGATCGATACTCAAAGCAAAACCGTCGCGCCCCGCGACGTCAGCGTGATCAGCCGCACCAACGGCACCGTGGTGCTGGCCGGCGGGGTCAAGTCCGGTGAGCGGGTGGTCAGTGCAGGCGTCAACAGTCTCAAACCCGGACAAGCCGTGAAACTCGACGAGGACAGTCAATGAAAGGCTCTTTCAACCTCTCCGAATGGGCCCTCAAGCATCAGTCGTTCGTCTGGTATCTGATGTTCGTCGCGTTGTTGATGGGGGTGTTTTCATACTTCAATCTGGGGCGCGAAGAAGACCCCTCGTTCACCATCAAGACCATGGTGATCCAGACCAAATGGCCGGGCGCGACGCAGGAGGAAACCCTCAAGCAGGTCACCGACCGCATCGAGAAAAAACTCGAAGAACTCGATTCCCTCGATTACGTGAAAAGTTACACGCGCCCCGGTGAGTCGACGGTGTACGTATACCTGCGCGACACCACCAGCGCCAAGGACATCCCGGAAATCTGGTACCAGGTGCGCAAGAAGATCAACGACATTCGCGGCCAGTTTCCCCAGGGCATTCAAGGCCCGGGGTTCAACGACGAGTTCGGCGACGTGTACGGTTCTGTCTACGCGTTTACCGCCGACGGCCTGACCATGCGCCAGTTGCGCGACTACGTGGAACAGGCCCGCGCCGAGATCCGTAACGTGCCGGGGCTGGGCAAGATCGAGATGATCGGCCAGCAGGACGAAGTGATCTACCTGAACTTCTCCACCCGCAAACTTGCCGCCCTGGGTATCGATCAGCGTCAGGTGGTGCAGAGCCTGCAATCGCAGAACGCCGT
Source organism: Pseudomonas sp. AD21 (assembly GCF_002878485.1). NCBI lineage: Bacteria > Pseudomonadati > Pseudomonadota > Gammaproteobacteria > Pseudomonadales > Pseudomonadaceae > Pseudomonas > Pseudomonas sp. AD21. The sequence goes on along the minus strand of NZ_NQYG01000005.1, from coordinate 110,271 downwards.
GACCCCGGCGGGGGTGATCGAGGCCGGTCCGGAGCGTATTTCGGTGCGCACCTCGGGGCAGTTCGCTTCGGAAAAGGATCTGGCCGAGGTCAATCTCAAGCTCAATGACCGTTTCTACCGTCTGGCCGACATCGCCGACATCAGCCGGGGTTACGTCGACCCGGCCACGCCGGAGTTCCGTTTCGACGGCAAACCGGCGATCGGTCTGGCGATCGCCATGCAGAAGGGCGGCAACGTGCAGGCTTTCGGCAAGGCCCTGCACGCGCGTATCGACCAGCTGACGGCAGACTTGCCGGTCGGGGTCGGTGTGCACACCGTTTCCGATCAGGCTGTGGTGGTTGAGGAGGCCGTTGGCGGCTTCACCAGCGCGCTGTTCGAAGCGGTGGTAATCGTGTTGGTGGTGAGTTTCATCAGTCTCGGCGTGCGCGCCGGTCTGGTGGTGGCGTGCTCGATCCCGTTGGTGCTGGCCATGGTGTTTGTGTACATGGAGTACAGCGGAATCACCATGCAGCGGATTTCCCTCGGCGCGCTGATCATTGCTCTCGGCCTGCTGGTGGACGACGCGATGATCACCGTGGAGATGATGGTCACACGCCTGGAAATGGGCGAAAGCAAAGAGCAGGCGGCGACGTTCGCCTACACCTCCACGGCGTTCCCGATGCTCACCGGTACGCTGGTGACCGTCGCCGGTTTCGTGCCCATCGGCCTCAACGCCAGTTCGGCCGGCGAGTACACCTACACGCTGTTTGCGGTGATTGCCGTGGCGATGCTGGTGTCGTGGGTGGTGGCAGTGTTCTTTGCGCCGGTGATCGGCGTGCACATTCTCAGCGCCAACGTGAAACCGCATGAAGCGGAACCGGGGCGCATCGGCCGCGCATTCAACGGCGGTCTGTTGTGGGCCATGCGCAACCGCTGGTGGGCCATCGGCATCACGGTGCTGTGCTTTGTGCTGGCGGTGTTTTGCATGCGTTTTGTGCAGAACCAGTTTTTCCCGTCGTCGGATCGCCCGGAAATCCTGGTCGCCCTGACCCTGCCGCAAAACGCCTCCATCGACGAAACCCGCAAGGCCGTCGACAAGCTCGAAGAAACGCTCAAGGGCGATCCGGACATCGTGCGCTGGAGCACCTACATCGGGCAGGGCGCGATCCGTTTTTACCTGCCTCTCGACCAGCAACTGCAGAACCCGTACTACGCGCAACTGGTGATCGTCAGCAAGGGTTTCGAATCCCGTGAGGCGCTCAGTCAGCGCCTGCGCGAACGCTTGCACAAGGAATTCGTCGGCATCGGCAGTTACGTTCAGGCACTGGAAATGGGGCCGCCGGTGGGGCGTCCGATCCAGTACCGGGTCAGCGGCAAGGACATCGATCAGGTGCGCATGCACGCCATCGACCTGGCGACTGAACTGGACAAGAACGAGCACATTGGCGAGATCATCTACGACTGGAACGAGCCGGGCAAAGTCCTGCGCATCGACATCGCCCAGGACAAGGCGCGTCAGCTCGGGCTGTCGTCCGAAGACGTGGCGAACCTGATGAACAGCATTGTCAGTGGTGCGCCGCTGACCCAGGTCAACGACGATATCTACCTGATCAACGTGGTCGGCCGGGCGGTGAACGCCGAGCGCGGAACGCCGGAAACCCTGCAGAACCTGCAGATCGTCACGCCCAATGGCACGTCGATCCCGCTGCTGGCGTTCGCCACCGTGCGTTATGAGCTGGAGCAGCCGCTGGTGTGGCGTCGCGACCGCTTGCCGACGATTACCATCAAGGCCTCGGTGCGCGACGAGATCCAGCCGACTGACTTGGTGAAAATCCTCAAGCCGTCGATTGACGCCTTCGCCGACAAACTGCCGGTCGGCTACAAGGTCGCCACCGGCGGTACGGTCGAAGAAAGCGGCAAGGCCCAGGGGCCGATTGCCAAGGTACTGCCGTTGATGTTGTTCCTGATGGCGACCTTCCTGATGATCCAGTTGCACAGCGTGCAGAAGATGTTCCTGGTGGCGAGTGTTGCGCCGCTGGGGCTGATCGGCGTGGTGCTGGCGCTGGTGCCGACCGGAACGCCGATGGGCTTTGTGGCGATCCTCGGGATTCTGGCGCTGATCGGTATCATCATCCGCAACTCGGTGATTCTGGTGACGCAGATCGATGAATTCGAGCGCAAGGGTTACGCGCCGTGGGATGCGGTGGTGGAGGCGACCGAGCACCGGCGCCGGCCGATCCTGCTGACGGCCGCTGCGGCGAGCATGGGCATGATCCCGATTGCCCGGGAAGTGTTCTGGGGGCCGATGGCTTACGCGATGATTGGCGGGATCGTGGTGGCGACGCTGCTGACACTGCTGTTTCTGCCGGCGCTGTATGTGGCCTGGTACAAGATCCGCGAACCGAAGAAAGACGCTCAATAACAAAGCGAGCGCTTCGCGCTCATCGCGAGCAGGCTCACTCCTACATTGGAGCGCATTCCAACTGTAGGAGTGAGCCTGCTCGCGATGGCGTCAGAACGGTTTACACCGTTTTACGCCAGACACTGGCCAACCAAGGCTGCTGCTCACGTGGCAGCCCCGCCGGCCGGTAGTAATGCTCAAGCTCTTCAAACCCCGCCGCCGTCAGCAGCCCGCGCCATGCCTCAAGATCGTGATAGGAGCCATACCGTGGCCCGTTCCAGCCCTCACGGTTATCCCCGCGCGGATTGGAACTGAACAACACCCCACCCGGTTTCAGCGTGCCGTGCAGTTGCTTGAGCACTCGCGGCAACTCCTGCAACGGCACATGAAACAGCACCGCGTTAGCGAAGATTCCGTCGAAGCGCCCGGCCGGCAGATCGAGCTTCAGAAAGTCCTGGCACCACACTTCGCAGCCACTGTCTGCCCGTGCCATCTGCGCAAATTTTTCTGCGCCATCGAGGCCGATCGCGACGTGGCCCATGCGCGTGAACGTTTGCAGGTCGCGGCCGGGGCCGCAGCCGAAATCGAGAACCGTGAACGGCGCCGTGCCGTGGATGTGCCGCAGCAGCGCGTCGATGTTCTGGCTGACATCGTGATCGCGGGTGCCTTCGCGAAAGTCTTCAGCCACCGAGTTGTAGTGACCTAGGGTGGTGGCGGTGATCTGCTCCAGATCGGTGGGGGTTTGCTTCATGGTTGAGGGCTGCGCGGCAGTTGGTGTGTGCCGAATATACGCCAACATGCGGGGTCGCTGCGCTGCCCATCGCGAGCAGGCTCATTCCTACATTTGAAATGCGCCCCCCTGAGTGAGCCTGCTCGCGATAGCGATTTCAAAGGCGCCGGATAATCCCGGCCAGGCTCAACGCTTGTTCAATCCCCGCGCCAAGCGATCCCCGCCGAGCTGAATCACCGCCACCAACGCCACCAGCAACACAATCACCGTCAGCATGATCTCGCTGTCAAAACGCTGATAACCATAGCGGTAAGCAATGTCGCCCAAGCCACCGGCACCAATAGCCCCGGCCATGGCCGACGAGTTGATCATCGTCACCAGCGTAATCGTGAACCCGCCGACAATCCCCGGCAACGCTTCAGGCAGCAGCACATGCCAGACGATGTGCCAGCGCCGGCAACCCATGGCTTGCGCCGCTTCGATCAAACCGTGGTCAACCTCACGCAGGCTCACCTCGGCAATCCGCGCAAAGAACGGCGTCGCGGCAATCGTCAGCGGCACCACGGCCGCCCACACACCGTACGTGGTGCCGACAATCAGTCGGGTGAACGGAATCAGCGCGACCATCAGAATCAGAAACGGGATCGAGCGAAACAGGTTCACGAACGCGCCCAACGCTTTGTTGAGCACTGGCGCTTCGTAGATCCCGCCCTTGTCGCTGGTGACCAGAATCACCGCCATCGGGATCCCCGCCAGCAAGGCGATCAGCGACGACACGCCGACCATCAGAAAGGTATCGATGAAACCCTGCAGCAAACGATCAAACCACATAACCCAACACCTCCGCCCGTTGCGCCCATTGCCCGGCGCGCTCGCGCAATTGTTCGGCACTTGCCGCCGAGCCGCTTACGGCCAGCAGCAGTTGCCCGAGCGCATGGCCCTGAATCCGCTCCACACCGCCCTGCAGCAGTTTCACCCGCCCACCGAGAGCGGCGAACAACGCCGCCAGATCCGGCTCGTCACTGGCACTGCCGGTGAACTGCAAGCGCAGCACCACCGTTGCTTCGGAGGAGGGCGGTGAGGCATGCAGACGGCTTTGAAGTTCCTCTGGCAAGGCGTGTTGCAGCGGCGCGAGCAAGGTCTGGCTGACCTCGTGCTGTGGATTGCCAAACACTTCCCAGACCGGACCTTGCTCGACGATCCGCCCGTGTTCCAGCACCACCACGCGGTCGCAGATTTCGCGGATCACTGCCATCTCGTGGGTGATCAGCACGATGGTCAGGCCCAGACGCTGGTTGATCTCGCGCAGCAGGCCAAGGATCGACTGGGTGGTCTCCGGATCCAGCGCCGAGGTCGCCTCGTCACACAGCAGAATGTCCGGGTCATGCACCAGCGCGCGGGCGATGCCGACGCGCTGTTTCTGCCCGCCGGAGAGTTGCGCCGGATAAGCCTTGTGCTTGGCTTGCAGGCCGACCAGTTCCAGCAGTTCGCGGACTTTGCGTTCGCGTTGTTCCTTCGGCACGCCAGCGACCTTCAGCGGCAGCTCGACGTTCTGCCAAACGGTCTTGGCCGACATCAGGTTGAAGTGCTGGAAGATCATGCCGATCCGTCGGCGCAGGGCCACCAGGCGGTCTTCATCGAACTCGCCGATGTCGACCTGATCGATCAACACCCGCCCCGACGTCGGTTGCTCCAGGCGATTGATCGTGCGGATCAGCGACGACTTGCCCGCGCCGCTGCGGCCGATGATGCCGAATACCTCGCCGCGCTGGATCGCCAGATCGATGCGCTGCAGGGCTGCGACCGGACCTTGCCGGCCGTCGTAGGTTTTACCCAGACCGATGAAGCGTACGTGGGCGCGATTCAGCTCGGGGTGAAGTTCGGTTTTTTCAGCATTTTCTGGCTCTGGAATCTCCAGTCGCCGTTGGATCGCGGCCGTCATGCTCAGCTTTCCCAACCGGCCTGGTACAGCTTGCCGTGGGCCTTGTCCAGCGCGGCGCGCACGGCCGGTGAGTGCTGGTAAATGTCGACGAACTTGATCAGGCGCGGATCATTTTTGCTCTTCGGCTGGATGACGAACTGGATCACGTATTCCTTGTGGTCGAGGCCATCGAACAGCAGCGCGGAACCGGCATCGAAGGTCTTCGCCAGACGGATGTAGGCCGGGTAACCCTGCACCAGATCGGCGTCGTCATAGGCGCGCACCAGCTGTACGGCTTCGACCTGGAGGATTTTGATTTTCTTCGGGTTGGCGACGATGTCGTCTTCGGTGGCCTTGTAGCCGACGCCCGGTTTCAGTGTGATCAGCCCGGCCTTGGCCAGCAGTTGCAGGCCGCGACCACTGTTGATCGGGTCGTTGGCGATGGCGACGCTGGCGCCCTCGGGCAACTCGTCGAAGCTTTTGTATTTTTTCGAGTAGAGGCCAACGTTGTTGATGATCCCCGGGGCGAACGGCACCAGATCAAAACCGGCGGCGGCCTTGGCGTTTTCGAGGAACGGGATGTGCTGGAAGTAGTTCACGTCGATGTCACCGGCAGCGAGGCTGACGTTCGGTGCGATCCAGTCGGTGAACTCCACCAACTCGACTTTCAGGCCTTGTTTGGAAGCCTCTTCGACGGCGGCTTCCAGCGGAATGGCGAAGGCAGCGGTGGTACCGATTTTCAATGGAGCGTCGGCGGCGAACACCGCCGAGCTGAACAGGCCGAAGGCCAGGGCCAGTGCTTTGACTGGGTGGGTCAGGAATTTCTGCGTCATGATGGTTTTCCAGTCAGTGCTTGAATTTTGTGGTGTCTGGTCGGGCCTCATCGCGAGCAGGCTCACTCCTACATCTGGAATGCGTTTCCCCTGTAGGAGTGAGCCTGCTCGCGATGCTTTTAACGGCGAAACATGGCGCCCGTATGTTGCTCGGGCAACTGCGCCTCAGCGTGAAACAGCTTCTCGCGCAGGCTGCCGCTGTCATACGCGGTCTTGTACGACCCGCGCCGCTGCAGCTCCGGAATCACCAGCTCGATGAAATCGACATAGCTTTGCGGGGTGACGAGGCGCGTGAGGTTGAAACCATCGAGTCCGGTTTCGGCGATCCACGATTCCAGTTCATCCGCCACTTGCTCGGGTGAGCCGACCACGGTGATGTAGCGACCACCGAGGGCGTGCTGGTCGAGCAATTTGCGCCGGGTCCAGTCGTTGTTCTGCAGGTTCTTGGTGGCGGACTGGATGGCGTTGCTCTTGACGTACTGGATCGGCTCGTCGATGTCGTACTGGGAAAAGTCGATGCCGGTGGACGCCGAAAAGTGCGCCACGCCGGCCTCGGCGCTGGCATAGCTCAGGTACTCGGCGTGCTTGGCCCATGCCGCTTCTTCGGTGGCACCAACGATCACGTTGAGGCCCATGAACACCTTGATGTCTTCTGGGTTGCGCCCGGCCTCGACGGCGCTGGCGCGCACTTTGTCCACCTGAACCCTGGTCGACGATTTATTCTGGCCGCTGATAAACACGCACTCGGCGTGACGCCCGGCGAACAGCAAACCGCGATCAGAACTGCCGGCCTGAAACAGCACCGGCGTGCGCTGCGGTGACGGCTCACAGAGGTGATAACCCTCGACCTGATAGAACTCACCCTTGTGCTCGACCTTGTGCACTTTCTCCGGTTGCGCATAGATCCGCTGCTCACGGTCGTTGAGCACCGCGCCGTTTTCCCAACTGCCTTCCCAGAGTTTGTAGAGCACCTCCAGGTACTCGTCGGCCTGATCGTAGCGACGGTCATGTTCGACCTGCTCGCTGAGGCCCATGGCTTTGGCGGCGCTGTCGAGGTAACCGGTGACGATGTTCCAGCCCACGCGGCCACGGCTCAAATGGTCGAGCGTCGACATGCGCCGGGCGAACAGATACGGCGGTTCGTAGGTGAGGTTGGCGGTCAGGCCGAAACCGAGGTTTTTCGTCACTGCTGCCATCGCCGAGACCAGCAGCAGCGGATCGTTGACCGGTAGCTGGATTGACTCTTTCAGCGTGACGTCCACCGAGTTCTGGTAGACGTCGTACACACCGACGATGTCAGCGATGAACAAACCGTCGAACAGCCCGCGCTCCAGCAACTGCGCCAGTTCAGTCCAGTATTCAATGGTGTTGTAGCGCGTAGAGGTATCGCGCGGGTGTGTCCACAAACCGTGGTTGATGTGGCCGATGCAGTTCATGTTGAACGCGTTGAGCAGGATTTTTTTCTTGCTCATCAGAGGGTGCCCCGCAGTGGCGGTTTTTCATCGTTGAGGTAGTAGTTGCCCACCGCGTGATACTTCCAGCGCACCGGGTCGTGCAGGGTGTGCACCCGGGCGTTGCGCCAGTGGCGGTCGAGGCCGTGTTCGATCAGCGTCGCCTGGCTGCCGGCCAGTTCGAACAGCGTGCTGCCGGCGGCCAGAGAGATTTCGGTACTGATGGCGCGTGCTTCGGCAACGGCAATCGAGGCGGCGGCGACGGTCTCGGCATTCAGCTCGGCTTGCGCGGCGTCGACGAATTCACCGGCGCGTTCGAGCAGGGCTTCGGTGGCGTGCAGGCGAATGCTCAGGTGGCCGAAGCTCTTCAATGTCAGCGGGTCTTCGGTGGCTTTGTCGTTGCCGGAGTCGATCCACGGGCGGGTCTTGCTGCGCACGAAATGCAGCGCGTCCTCATACGCGGCGCGGGCGATGCCGGTGTCGATGGCGGCGTGAAGGATCTGCGCCAGCGGGCCGACCGTGGTCGGGCGCTCGAACGCGCTCTGGAACGGGATCACGTCTGCGGCGGCGACGTACACGTCTTCGAACACCACCGAACCGCTGCCGGTGGTGCGCTGGCCGAAGCCGCTCCAGTCGTCGATCACCGTCAGGCCTTGGCTGTCACGCGAGACGAATGCCAGTTGCTGCACGCCGTTTTCATCGACCACCGAGGTCGGGATGCGCTGGGCGTAGATCGCCCCGGTTGCATAAAACTTGCGACCGTTGATGCGAAAGCCGTCGCCGTCACGCTTGAGGCTGGTGACGCGGTCGTGGGCGGTTTTGGTACCCAGTTCCGCCAGGGCGTTGCCGAAGCGCTGGCCGGCCAGCACCTCGGCGTACAGGCGTTGTTTCTGCTCGTGACTGCCGTTCACTCGCAGCACTTCGAGGGCGTAGAAATGGTTCTGCGGAATCTGCCCGAGGGAGCCGTCTGCCTGAGCGATCAGAGCGATGACTTTGGCCAGGGTCACGTTGGACACACCGGCGCCACCATATTCCCTGGGCACGCTGATGCCCCACAGGCCGGAGCGGGAAAACACGTCGAGCTCGGGCAGCGGCAGGCGTCGCTCACGGTCGCGCACCGCGCTATCGCGTTTGAAATCTTCGGCCAGGTCGCTGGCGACGATCAGGGCTTGCTCATCGCTGGTGATGACTGCGACGGGATGGGAAAAGGTCATAGGTTTTCTCCAGGCTCTTGAGAAAGTGTGCGGTCGTCAGATCCAGGAGTGGCGGGCCGGCAACGTGCCGTTAAGGCGATAAGCGCCAACCGCGTGATATTTCCAGCGCACCGGGTCGTGCAGGGTGTGCACCCGGGCGTTGCGCCAGTGACGGTCGAGGTTGAATTCGGCAAGGGTGGCGCGGCTGCCGGCCAGTTCGAAAAGCTTCTCGCTGGCGAGTAAGGAAATCTCGGTGGTCAGCACTTTGGCTTCGGCGACGGCAATCGAAGCACGGGCCGCGGACTCGGCGGTGAGCGGCGCGGCGTGCACCTGATCCAGCACTTGCCCGGCCTTGCGCAGCAGCGCTTCGGCAGCGTGCAGTTCGATTTTCAGTTTGCCGATGTCGGCGATCACGTAGAGGTCATCGCTGGCGCGTTCGACCTTGGCGTCGATCCATGGCCGGGCGCGGGTTTTGACGAACTCGATGGCATCGTCGATGGCACCACGGGCGATGCCGGCGTCGATGGCGGCCTGAATCAGCTGCGACACCGCACCTTGGGTATTCGGGGTTTCGTTGATCTTCCAGTTATCGACCACCAGGGTCGACTCGACCCGCACGTTGTTCAGCAAAATCGTGCCGCTGGCGGTGGTGCGCTGACCGAAGCCCGACCAGTCATCAACGATGCGCAATCCCGGCGTGCCACGGCGAACGAAGGCCAACACTTGCTTGCCGTCGTCGTTGAGTGCTTTGACGGCGACCCAGTGCGCAAACAGCGCGCCGGTGGAGTAGAACTTCTGGCCGTTGATCACGTAGTCATCACCGTCGGCGGTGATTCGCGCTTTCAATTCCAGGGTGTTTTTGGTGCCGCGCTCAGGGCCGGCATTGCCGATGCGCCAGCCTTCCAGAACGCTCTGGAACAGCTGCTGTTTCTGCGCCTCAGTGGCGCTGCCGAGCACCAGATTGATGATGCCGAACTGGTTCTGCGGGATCTGCCCCAGCGCCGGGTCGGCCGCGGAAATGATCGCGAACACCTCGGCCAGGGTGACGAACGAAACCTGTGGGCCACCGTACTCACGCGGGATGGCAATGCTGCCCAGGCCGCTGCGCGTGAACTGTTCAATTTCCGACCACGGCAGTTTGCGCTGGCGGTCACGCCTGGCGGCCTGCACGCGGGCGACTTGCGCCAGCTCATGGGCGGCCTTGATGGCTTGGGCGTCGTTGCGCAAGACCTGCGCGGGCAACAACAACGGGGCGATGTCCAGATCCGACTGGACGTTTGCGTCTGCCAGACTGGACATCAGTGCCGCTCCTTGGCTGCACGCAATGCCCTGGCGATCTGCACTGGGGTGATTGTGTTCCGGACCATACTACCTACCTCACATCTCATGAAAAACGCCGCAAAAGCGCGGCGAACGAAAGAATGTCCGGTGGTCCGGTTCATATACCCTAAGCGTGTATAAATATTAAATAAACTAACTTTTAGGAATATGCATAGAAGGGTATGTGGCCCGTTTGGTTAACAGTCCTCTGGTGATTCCTTTGTTGATTCAGCCACCTTCAAGTCTGGCCGCAGTGGCACTTTCAGATAAGGATTCACACAGCCAATCTTCAACGTCCGTGGCGGTGCCCAGCGAGAGTTGTTGCCGACCCAGTCGAGGACGCAGTACGTCACGTCCAGACGCAGGTCTTCACCGCCCTCGACGATGATCGCTGGTGGCACCCAGACCTGGACCGGTCGTCCAACATCCGCAGCGGTGATTCTTGGCAGGTCCATGCGCACGTCGCCCCAGCGCAAGGTGATTTCGTCGTCTTCGGCCATGTTCAGGTAGGGCTCGATGGTCAGTGGAACGCCGCGTTTGATCTGATTCGGGTTCACCCCCTGGCGGCGGATGGTGTCGGGCAGCGTGACTGGCGCCAGTTGCTGATTTTCGTCACCGCACATCGTCGAAGGCTGGCCGCCGGGGCAGTCGAGTTTGACCTGCACCCGGGTTGCCGCCGACAGCGCCGGCCCCTGACCGACCTGCATGACCCGATAGTGGATGCGTGCGGTGCCACTGGCGATGAAGCTCTCCGGGACCCGCAGTCTGACCGAGGCGCCAAGATCTTCGCTGGTCAATACCCGTGAGGCGACGTAGCAGTTGTTCCAGAACAGTTCGATCAGATCACCGGCGTCCATGCCGGGGTAGGGCAGGATATCGATCAGCAGATGCGCGGCGGCGGCCAGGTTAACGGCGTTTTTTTGCGCGCAGGCAAGGCTCGGCGCTGTCAGTTCGGGGGTAGGCGAAGTACGGGGCATCGGGGTTCTCTCCTTGAAGTCTTGCGGCGAATTCCGTTTCTTGAAAAAACAAAAGGCGTGATGAATCGGTAATACAACCGCGAACTTTTGTTCGGGCTGAGTACGGGTTGATTCAACTAAGTAGTGCCGGTTGGCGACTAGATAAGAGCGTGCGGTAAAGAGTGTCAATGGTCGGGCTTAGTTAATCCGTGAATTACGAATTAATCAGAAGTTTCCTACGCTGGCGAGGCAGGCTGCCTCACTGAATTGACGAATGGAACTACGGTTTTTCCGGACTTTTAGCTGTTTTTGGATAAACCCGTTTAGGCGGCTTCGCACGGAAACAGGTGCACTTCAGATAGTTCTTATCTGTTGCAGAACGTATATATATTGTTTTTTGCAGGGTTGGGCTTGGACGGGGTTTGATGTTTTTTTGCAGAAGAGGGATATAACTTCCATCCATGGAAGTTACTGGTTTTTCATCAAGTTGCTCAGGCGTGATTCAGGAACTTGCTGAGGAACTGTTTGGTGCGTTCTTCTTTGGGGTTGGCAAACAACGCCTTGGCTTCGCCTTGCTCGACGATCACGCCCTTGTCGAAAAACACCACACGGTTGGCCACGTCGCGGGCAAAGCCCATTTCGTGGGTAACGATGACCATGGTGCGTTTCTCTTCAGCAAGGCCGCGAATGGTCGCCAGTACTTCGCCGACCAGTTCCGGGTCGAGGGCCGAGGTCGGCTCGTCGAACAGGATCACTTCCGGCTCCATCGCCAGCGCCCGGGCAATCGCCACACGCTGCTGCTGACCGCCGGACAGACGACGCGGATAGGCGTCCTCCTTGCCCGCCAGCCCGACCTTGGCCAACAGCTTCATGCCCAAGGCAGTGGCTTGCTCGCGCGGCATCTTCTTGACCACGATCGGCCCTTCGATGACGTTTTCCAGTGCGGTGCGGTGGGGGAACAGGTTGAAGTTCTGGAACACGAAACCCACGTGCTGGCGCAGGTTGCGCACCAGGCCTTGCTGCTGGCTCAGCGGGCGACTGGTATCGATTTCGATATCGCCAACCTTGATCCGGCCGCTGGTGGGTTGTTCAAGGAAATTCAGACAGCGCAGGAACGTGGTCTTGCCCGAGCCGCTGGGGCCGATGATGGCCACGACCTCACCTTCTTTCACCTCAAGATCGATGCCCTTGAGCACCTCTTGCCCCTTGAACTGCTTTGTCAGTTTTTCCACGACAATCATGGGGTCAGGACTCCTGGTCGTGCCGATTGACCCGCTCTTCCAACTTGTTCTGGAAGTGCGAAAGCACTGTGGCCAGAATCCAGTAGATCAGCGCGGCGGCAAGATACATGGTGAAGACTTCGAAAGTCCGGGCGGTAATCAGCTGCGCCTGACGGAACAGTTCCGGCACCTGAATGGTGGCGGCCAGTGCCGTGTCCTTGACCAGTGAAATGAAGCTGTTGCCCAGCGGCGGCAACGCCGTGCGCATGGCTTGCGGCAGGATCGCCCGGCGCAAGGTCTGCGCGCGGGTCATGCCGATGCTCGCAGCTGCTTCCCACTGGCCACGCTCGATCGAACCGATCGCGGCGCGCAGGATTTCACAGGCATAGGCGGCCATGTTCAGCGAGAAGCCGATCAGGGCCGCCGGCAGCGGATCAAGCTCGATTCCCAGTTGCGGGAAGCCGTAATAGATCACGAACAGCTGAACCAGTAACGGCGTACCGCGAAAGAACGACACGTAGACGCGCGCCAGCCAGCTCACGGATTTGAAGCGCGACAGGCGCATCAGCGCCAAGCCAAAGCCCAGCAGCAAACCGAAGAACATTCCGCCGAGGCTGAGGACTACCGTGTAGTACGCGCCCTTGAGCAGAAAGGGCGCGGAGTCCACCAGCAACTGCGTAGTTTCGGCGATTTGCTGGCTCAGCTGTGGGAAGTCCAGTCCGAATCCGAATTGAAATCCAGCCTCCATTATTTGGTGACGTCAGCTTGGAAGTATTTTTCCGAGATCTTCGCCAGGGTGCCATCGGCACGCAGTTCGTTGAGGGCCTTGTTCAAAGCAGCCAGCAACTCAGGCTCGCCTTTGCGCAGGGCAATACCGGATTCCTGACGGGAGAAGGCTTGACCGGCAGCCACGGTTTTCGGGGCTTTCTTGGCGTATTCCAGCGCGGCCAGACGGTCGATCAGGATGGCGTCGGTGCGGCCATTGTTCAGGTCGGCGAACTTGGTCGGATCATCGTCGTAGGTGCGCACGTCAGCGCCCGGCACGTTGGCGCGGACCCATTGTTCGTAGTTGGTGCCCAGACCCACACCGACTTTCTTGCCGGACAGGTCAGCGGCAGTCTTGATGTTCAACGCGGCTTCTTTGCTCTTCAGCACCAGCGCCTGAATCCCGGAAACGGTGTACGGCTCGGAGAAGTCGTACTTCTTCTTGCGCTCGTCGGAGATTGTCACCTGGTTGACCACGACGTCCAGGCGCTTGGATTCCAGCGCGGCAAGAATGCCGTCCCACTTGGTTGGCTGAATCTTGGCTTTGACGCCCAGCTTCTGCGCCAATGCTTCGGAGAGTTCTACTTCGAAACCGGACAGTTTGCCGTTCTCGTCGACGAAGCTGAACGGTGGGTAAGTGCCTTCCAGGCCGACGTTGATAACGCCTTTGTCCTTGATCTGCTGCAACTGCTCACCGGCAGTCGCCTGGCTGATCAGGCCGGCGCTCAGTGCCAGGCCCAGCGAACCTACCAGCAGATTGCGACGTAGTGCGGAAAAATTCATGACAAGCCCCTGTGTTTTCTTATGGAAGACGCTTAAGGAAAGTTGGCGAATTCGGGATTTGAACGACTGCGTTATCGTGCCCTAAAGCAGCTTATGCGTCTTGCGCGAAATTCGCCTGCGGCGAGACTATAAGATGTCTGCGTTAGACTTGAAAATACTTAATATAAAATTTTATATTCTAAAATAGAATATGAGGGTGATCCTTTGTGGTGAGGGGATTTATCTCCGATGGACTGCGCAGCAGTCCCTCTTCTGGGGGGCGCTTCGTGGCCCATCGGGGATAAATCCCCTCATCACAGAGCTTCATCGCCTCGAACTCAGCGCGACAGTGAGTCTTTATAGGCAAACAACGCCGGCGCCCCACCGGTGTGCAGGAAAATGATCGGGCCATCGTTGAAGCGCTGGCGGCCGATGCCGTCGAGCAATCCGGCCATGGCCTTGCCGGTGTACACCGGATCAAGCAGCACCGCATCCTGACTCGCCAACAGCTTCACCGCCGCCAGGGTCCCGGCATTCGGCTCGCCATAACGTGGACCGAAATATTCGTCCCACAACTCGACCTTGAAGTGCTCCGGCAATTTCACGCCCAGCAAGTCTGCCGTACGCTCGGCGAGACCCTGTACTTTCGGTCGCTGATCTTCTTCGCTGCGCGAAACGGTCACGCCGATCACCGACAGTTGCGGCAAGGCTTCGCTCAATGCCAGCGCCAGCCCGCTGTGGGTCCCGGCGCTACCGGAAGCCAATACAACGGCGGCGAAATCGAGACCGGTGTCCTTGATCTGCTCGGCCAATTCCAGGCCGGCACGCACGTAGCCCAACGCCCCGAGGGCATTGGAGCCACCGATCGGCACCAGATACGGTTTCTTGCCGTTGCTGCGCAGGCGCACGGCGAGAGCGGCGAGTTGTTCGTCGGCGTTATCGAGGTTGTCGACCAGTTCGACCTTGGTGTCGAACAGATCCAGCAGCAGGCGATTACCGTTGCCGGTGTAATTGTTGTCGTCGGTACCGAGCGGATTTTCCAGCAGGGCGACACAACCCAGACCCAGTTTGGCTGCCAGCGCGGCGGTCTGGCGTACGTGGTTCGATTGCAAGGCGCCAGCGGTGATCAGGGTGTCGGCGCCTTGAGCGAGGGCATCGGCGGCGAGGTATTCGAGTTTGCGCAGCTTGTTGCCGCCCATGGCCAGCGGCGTCAGGTCATCACGCTTGATGTACACCTCACGACCGAGCCAGGCGGACAGGCGTTCGAGTTTTTCCAGAGGCGTGGGTTGTCCGAGCAGGTCGAGACGGTTAAAGCGTTCCAGCTGTTGTTTGATCATGAGTCCGTACTGGCGGAGAAAGATGAAAGGACTATAGGCACGCGGTTTTACCGGAGCAACCGTCAATCGCTTATAGCCAAATGTGCTTAGGCCAGCACTATCGGTTCTTAATTCGCCTTCGTGGGCATGCCGTAAAGTAGTCGCCGTTAACGCGGCCAGACCGTCCGGCCGCCCGTGAGGAGTCTTTACCGTGAGCGAGCGTTCCAGCCATTGGCAACTGCAGACCATCGTCAGCCAACTGCGCAGTGCGCGGGATCAGTGGCGTGCCCAGAATGGCCGGGCCACCGGCGAGCAGGGTGGCCGCGAGTTGCCGTCCCGCGCGGCGATGGCGGAGATTCTCGAGGCCTTGTGTGGCGCGTTGTTCCCGATGCGTCTGGGGCCGGTGGATCTGCGTGAGGAGAGTGAAGACTTCTATGTCGGTCACACCCTTGATACGGCGCTGAATGCCTTGCTGGCCCAGGCCCGACTTGAACTGCGCTACGTCGCCCGCCATAGCGCCCAGGACGATAGCGACGTCGAGAAGCAAGCGATCCGCATCATCCAGGACTTCGCGCTGGCATTGCCCGGCCTGCGCAGCCTGCTCGACACCGACGTGCTGGCCGCCTATCACGGCGACCCGGCGGCACGCAGCGTCGATGAAGTGCTGCTGTGCTATCCGGGGATTCTGGCGGTGATTCACCATCGTCTGGCGCACCATCTGTATCGCGCCGGGCTGCCGTTGCTGGCGCGGATCAGCGCGGAAATCGCGCATTCGGCGACGGGTATCGATATTCACCCGGGCGCGCAGATCGGCCGCAGTTTCTTCATCGACCACGGCACTGGTGTGGTGATCGGCGAGACCACGATCATCGGCGAGCGCGTGCGGATCTATCAGACCGTGACCCTGGGCGCCAAGCGCTTCCCGGCAGACGAGGACGGGCAGTTGCAGAAGGGCCATCCACGCCATCCGATCGTCGAGGACGACGTGGTGATCTATGCCGGAGCGACGATTCTCGGGCGGATCACCATTGGCCAGGGTTCGACCATCGGCGGCAACGTGTGGCTGACGCGCAGCGTGCCGGCGGGGAGCAACCTGACCCAGGCCAATCTGCAGCATGATGACGGGACGCAGAAGTAAACTCTGCATTTGCGCAACTCTTTCTGGCCTCTTCGCGAGCAGGCTCGCTCCCACACGGGATGTGTGATCGACACCAACCCCCTGTGGGAGCGAGCCTGCTCGCGAATGGTTTCAGGTCGAATCGAGATAATGGCATTCAGCCAATTCTCCAGTGAACGAATCGCCTCTGATCCGCGTCATACCCCTCCTTGGGCTACTGTAGGAAAACTACCGCCTAGCCCTGCGATTAGTCCTTACCACCCTATCCATGTTTAACTTGAACGTTCATTCAAGTTAAACCGGTGGTTCGCTGCCCGCTCACAACAGGAGGCTTGCCTTTGCTGAGTCCGATCATTTCAGCCACGTTTCAACCCCTCGAGGTGCACCGTTCATGAGTGCATCGTCCACCCCCGCCAGCGGTCTGGTACGCATGAATCCGCCGGTGTTCTATTTCGCCGCGACGGTCATTCTGCTGTTTGGTCTCGTTGTCATCGCCATGCCGGAGCAGGCTGGAGCCTGGTTGCTGGCTGCGCAAAACTGGGCGGCCAACACGGTCGGCTGGTACTACATGCTCGCGATGACGCTGTATCTGGTCTTCGTGGTGGTCACCGCGTTATCGGGCTACGGCAAGATAAAACTCGGTGCCGACCACGACGAACCCGAATTCAGTTACCTGTCCTGGGCCGGCATGCTGTTCGCCGCCGGGATCAGCATCACCCTGTTTTTCTTCTGCGTGTCCGAGCCGCTGACGCATCTGGCCCAACCGCCACAGGGCGAAGCCGGCACCGCCGATGCGGCGCGCCAGGCGATGCAGATCCTGTTTCTGCACTGGGGCCTGCACGGCTGGGGCGTGTTCGCCTTCGTCGGCATGGCCCTGGCGTACTTCGCCTACCGGCATAACCTGCCGCTGGCCCTGCGTTCGGCGCTGTATCCGCTGATCGGCAAACGCATCAACGGCCCCATCGGCTATGCGGTGGATGGCTTCGGCATCATCGCCACGGTGTTCGGTCTGGGCGCCGACATGGGCTTCGGTGTGCTGCACCTCAACTCCGGCCTGGATTACCTGTTCGGCATCGCCCACACCCAGTGGATTCAGGTCGGTCTGATCACGCTGATGATGGGCGCGGCGATTATTGTCGCCGTCTCCGGCGTCGACAAAGGCGTGCGGGTGATGTCCGACATCAACATGCTGCTGGCCTGTGCGCTGCTGCTGTTCGTGTTGTTCGCCGGCCCCACCCAGCACCTGCTCAACACCTTGATCCAGAACCTCGGCGACTACCTCGGCGCCTTGCCGATGAAGAGTTTCGACCTCTACGCCTATGATAAGCCAAGCGACTGGCTCGGCGGTTGGACGGTGTTCTACTGGGCCTGGTGGATCGCATGGTCGCCGTTCGTGGGTCTGTTCATCGCGCGGATTTCCCGTGGCCGCACCATCCGTGAATTCGTCTTCGGCGTGTTGCTGATTCCGCTCGGTTTCACCCTGGCGTGGATGTCGATCTTCGGTAACAGCGCCATCGATCAGGTGCTCAACCACGGCATGTCGGCGCTGGGCATGTCGGCCCTCGACAATCCGTCGATGAGCCTTTACCTGCTGCTGGAAACCTACCCATGGAGCAAGACCGTCATCGCCGTGACGGTGTTCATCAGCTTCGTGTTCTTCGTCACCTCGGCCGACTCCGGCACCGTGGTGCTCTCGACCCTCTCAGCCAAGGGCGGCAATCCGGACGAAGACGGGCCGAAATGGCTGCGGGTGTTCTGGGGTGCGATGACTGCGCTGGTGACCAGCGCGTTGCTGTTCTCCGGCAGTATCGATGCGCTGAAGTCGGCGGTGGTGCTGACCTCGTTGCCGTTCTCGATGATCCTGTTGCTGATGATGTGGGGCCTGCACAAGGCGTTCTATCTGGAGTCGCAGAAACAGATCGCGCAACTGCATTCGCTGGCCCCGGTGTCCGGTTCACGTCGTGGCAAGGGTGGCTGGCGTCAGCGCCTGAGCCAGGCCGTGCACTTCCCGTCACGCGACGAGGTGTACCGCTTCATGGACACCACGGTGCGTCCGGCGATCGAAGAAGTGACGGCGGTATTCGTCGAAAAGGGCCTGAACGTGGTCACCCAGCCAGACCCGGCGCATGACAGCGTCAGTCTGGAAATCGGCCATGGCGAGTTGCATCCGTTCATCTATCAGGTGCAGATGCGCGGCTACTTCACGCCGTCGTTTGCGCGCGGTGGCATGGGTTCCAAGCAACTCAACAACCGCCGCTACTACCGTGCCGAAGTGCACTTGAGCGAGGGCAGTCAGGACTACGATCTGGTGGGTTACACCAAGGAACAGATCATCAACGACATCCTCGACCAGTACGAACGCCACATGCAGTTTCTGCATCTGGTGCGTTGATCGTGAACTGAGCGTCGGGACGTTCTACGACTCGGCGCTCAGTACCATGAACAACACCATCGCCGCCATCGGCACCCCGAACACCGCACTGCCCACCGCAATTTCCGACCCCAGCGGCTGCCCGGCATGCACCACGCCCACCGCGCCATTGATCACCGTCAACGCCAGCCACAGCGCGGCGAAGCTGTAGGCCAAAGTCTGCCGACTGAAGCCGATTCGCTCGCCGATGTAGAGCATCAGGGCGAGCAGGACCAGGCCGAAGAAGATGATGATTGCGGTGTGCATGGAGGATTCTGCCTGCTGGATATCTGTCGACGGGTCTGACGCCTTCGCGGGCAAGCCCGCTCCCACAGGTTTTTGTGTGAATACAAGAACTGTGAACGACGCCAATCCCTGTGGGAGCGGGCTTGCCCGCGATGGGGCCACCTCGGTGTCTCCTTGAGCATAGTCAATTCATCCCGCCGTTGGTCCTCAGCGCAGGCGTGTTTTCTTTGATCGACTAATATTTATCCAAGTGTGTATGGTGTGTATCACGATGCATGCTTAAGCCCGATATTGGAAACGAAAGTCCTTTAATGGACATGTCAGAGGAAGGATTCACTTACATGAAATTCCCGGTCGTTCTGCACAAGGATGCCGACTCAGACTACGGAGTGATCGTCCCGGATGTACCGGGCTGCTTCTCCGCAGGCGCAACGGTAGCCGAAGCTTTTGAAAACACTCAGGAAGCGCTGGCCTTGCACTATGAAGGGCTGGTTGCAGATGGCGCACCGTTGCCTCGAGTTCAGGACATCGATGCCCATCTCGACAACCCGGATTACGCGGGCGGAATCTGGGGTGTGGTGGACTTTGATATCACTCCCTATTTCGGCAAGTCGGTGCGCTTCAATGCCACACTGCCAGAGCAACTGCTGGAGCGTATTGATCAGACTGTCCGACGTGATCAGCGCTACCGTTCCCGCTCCGGGTTTCTGGCGGCTGCTGCGTTGCGTGAATTGTCAGCATAAAGAAGCTTGTGTAGAAGCAGGCTGCGAATTTTGGCTTTGTTTTTCAGAAACCAGATCAAAAGCTCGCAGCCTGCGACAGCTCCTACAGAGATTTGTGGATCAGGTGCTTTCACGTTCGATGACTGTGCATTGCAACAGACTCAGGCGTTGCACATCATCTTCGACGGGCAACACCCCGAGGCTTTCCAGCACTCGCGTTGCCGCCAGTACGCCAATCTCCAGCGCCGGTGGTTTGATCGTGCTCAGGCTCGGCAGAAGCATCTCGGCGAAAGGGTAATCGCCGAAGCCGAGGACGGCGCAGTCTTCGGGGATTTTCAGGCCGGCACGCTGCCCCGCGAGCAGGCCCCCGGCGGCGAGGTTGTCGTTGGCGAAGATGATCGCGTCGGGGCGTGGTGAGGTATTCATCAACGCCTCCATGGCCTGTTTACCCGCCTCGAACGGCGCACGGTCGGCATCCGGGGCAAACACCCAAGGCGTCAATCCCGACTCAAGCATCGCCGCGGCATAACCATCGCGCCGCTCCAGCGCACTGAAGTCGCCCGGCGCGCTGTTCTGCACGAACGCGATGTGTCGATAACCTTTGCCGTGCAGATACCGCGCAGCGCTGACGCCGACTTCGACGTGGGAAAAACCGATCTGCATCGGCTCGCGTTCCGGCTGGTAATCCCAGGTCTCGATCACCGGAATGTCCGCCTCGGCGATCATCTTTTCGGTTCCCGCGCTGTGGAAGTGACTGGTCAGCACCAGCGCTGCCGGCGACCAGCCGAGAAACGCCCGCACGGCGTTTTCTTCCTGTTCGGTGCTGAAGTAACTCGATGCCAGCAACAGCTGATAACCGTGACGGCTGAGGGTGTCACTGAAGCCTTGAATGGTGTTGGCAAAGATCGGCCCGGAGATGTTCGGGATCACCATGCCGACGATTTTCCCACGCGCCGAAGCCAGGCCGCCGGCCACCAGATTCGGCACGTAACCCAACTCGGCCACCACGGCAGCAATTCGCTCGCGCCGTTCAGGTGAAACCTGTTCCGGCTGATTGAAATAACGCGAGACAGTGATCGCTGACACACCGGCTTGGCGCGCCACCGCATTCAGCGTCACGCGTCCGGCTCCACGGCGTTTGCGCGGCTTTTGATCGTTCAAGGCTCAATCCTTTGTAAAAACCAAATCGCATATAAAAGTAATTTTTCAGTATTGGACGCTCTATGCAGAGCTTGCCAATACTGTCGATGGTAGCGCTAACAAAGCGCGCTGTCTGCTACTCGCTCGAGCGAATGCCCAAGACATCGATACAGGCGCTGTCGTCGCAGAACGGCAGCGGTTCAGGGGCATTTTCGAGCGGGCACACCATGCACAACATTCCTGGGGCGACACACAAACTGGCGCAATCGATTCGCGCTGTGGGCTGGCTGTTTACCGGGCTGGCAGCGTTGCCGCTGGCCGATGCTTTTGCGGCTGACAGCACGGATCAAGAGCCGACCCTCAAATCCGTCACGGTGACCGCCCCCCGCCGCGAAGAGTCGCTGCAAAAGGTCCCGGTGGCGGTCTCGGTGATCGATGGCGAACAGCTGGAAAGAGATAATCGCAACGGCGTGGCGAGCATCGTCCAGCAGGTACCGTCGCTGAACTTTCGTACCGGGGCATCGAACAAGGACACCTCGTTATTCGTGCGTGGCGTCGGTACTATTTCCACCTCGCCCGGCGTCGAACCGACCGTGGCCACGGTGATCGACGGCGTGGTGTATGCGCGGCCCGGCCAGTCCACGCTTGATCTGCTCGATCTGGAGCGCGTCGAAGTCTTGCGCGGCCCGCAGGGCACGTTGTTCGGCAAGAACGCCTCGGCCGGCGTGCTAAATATCACCAGCAAGGCGCCGACTGCCGAGACCCACGGCTACATCGATCAGTCGTACTACAGCGGCAACGAAAGCCGCACCCGTTTCGGCATTGGCGGCAGTCTGATTCCGGACACCTTGAAGGGCTCGATCAGCACGCTGTTCGGCAGCTACGACGGTAACGTCGATAACCAACACAATGGCCAAGAGGTCAACGGTTACAACCATCGCGGCGTGCGCGGCAAACTGGAATTCACGCCGAACGACGACGTCACCTTCACCCTGATCGCCGACTACATGCAGTCCCACGACGACGCCCCCAACGGCGTGGTCAGTAAATCCCTGACCCCGGCCTTCGCCAACGCGCTGAGCCCGGTCAATGCGACCAGCCACAATCGCGATATCAACACCGATACTCGTACCCACGTCGAAGACACCAACAAGGGCTTGTCCGGCCAGCTCGACTGGCAACTCGGCGATTACACCCTGACTTCGATTACCGCATGGCGCGGCTGGGACAACACCCAATACCAGGACGGCGACCGTCTCGGCACAGTAACAGCGGCGTTTCCCGGCACGGCGGACAAGGGCGATCTGGCCTTCGATCAATACTCGCAAGAGCTGCGTCTGGCCTCACCGAAAGGCGAGTTCCTCGAATACGTCGGCGGCCTGTTCTACATGCATGGCAAGGACGACGAGACTTATCAGCGCACGCTGACGACCACCGCGCGCACCGACCGCGGTATCGCCGATTACAGCACCACCAGCGACAGCTACGCAGCGTTTGGCGAGAGCACGCTGAACTTCACTTCGAACTTTCGCGGCATCGCCGGCCTGCGCTACACCCACGATGATCTGGAATACGATCACCGCCGCGTCTCCACTTCGGCGACCACGGTCAGCGGCATTCAGCCGGCTACCAGCAGTTCCGGTTCAGTGGACGAGGATGGCTGGTCCGGCCGCCTCGGTGTGCAATACGACCTGAGCGATGCGGTCACCACTTATCTGACCTACTCACGCGGCTACAAAGGTCCGGCCTACAACGTGTTTTTCAATATGCAGCCGCGCGACACCGAGGCGCTGAAACCCGAGACGTCAAACACTTGGGAGGCCGGTATCAAAGCGACGAGCTGGAATAATCGCCTGACCACCAACCTGGCGATTTTCCACAGCGACTACGACAACTATCAGGCCAACTTCTTCGACACTGTCGCCGGGCAGGTGGTGACGCGTCTGATCAACGCCGGCAGCGTCAGCACTGAAGGCGTCGAACTCGACTATGCCTTGCAGGCCACCCAGCAATTGAAGTTCTCCGGAGCGCTGGCCTACACCCGCGCACGCATCGATGAGTTCGCTTGCCCGGCGGGCGCGGCGGCGTCGTGCAACGTCAACGGCAAACCGCTGCCGTTCAGTCCGGACTGGAAAAGCTACGTGCGTGCCGACTATACGATCCCGCTGGATAACGGCCTGGATATCGAACTTGGCACCGACTACAGCTGGCAAAGCGAAGTGCAGTACGACATCAGCCAGAACGCCGACACCAAGCAGGGCGCCTACGGGATCTGGAATGCCAGCGTGGCGCTCGCCGATTACAGCAACGGCTGGCGCGTCGCATTGCTCGGCAAGAATCTCGCCGACAAGTCTTACTCACCCCTGCTCGCGAGCGGCGGCAACTACATCTATCGCGCCGTGCCACGGGATGACGAGCGTTACTTCGGCGTGCAACTGCGCAAGGATTTCTGAGATGAGCAGACAGTTGAAACTCGGCGCGTTCCTAATGGCCACCGGGCACCATGTTGCGGCGTGGCGTCATCCTGATGTGCCGGCCAATGCCGGGCTGGATTTCGCCCACTACAAACGGCTGGCGCAGATTGCCGAAGCGGCGAAGTTCGATGCGCTGTTCGTCGCCGACAGCGTGGCCGCGCCGACCCAGGACATCGCCAGTCGTATGGCGCGCTCCGATCACTTTGAACCGCTGACGTTGCTCTCGGCGCTAAGCGCGGTCACCGAGCACATCGGCCTGATCGCCACGGCAACCACCAGTTACAACGAGCCCTATCACGTCGCCCGAAAATTCGCCTCTCTCGATCACCTGTCCGGCGGCCGTGCCGGTTGGAATCTGGTGACTTCGGATAACGCCGCCGAAGCGCTGAATTTCGGTCGTGATGAACACATCGGCCACGCCGAACGTTACAGCCGAGCTCGCGAGTTTCATCAGGTAGTGACCGGGCTCTGGGACAGTTGGGGCGACGATGCTTTCCTGCGCGACAAGGCCAGCGGTGCGTATTACGACCCTTCGAAGCTTCACGTTCTGGATCATGTCGGTGAACATTTTCGGGTAAAGGGGCCGTTGAACATTGCGAGGTCGCCGCAAGGTCAGCCGGTGGTCGTGCAGGCCGGCTCGTCCGAGACCGGTCGTGAACTGGCAGCGCAGACCGCGGAAGTGGTGTTCACTGCGCAGACCTCATTGGCAGGTGCGCAGGCGTTTTACGCTGACCTCAAGGAACGCTTGCCCAAATACGGACGCAGCGCTGAGTCGCTGAAAATCATGCCCGGTGTTTTTGTCGTCGTCGGGCGGACAGAGGAAGAAGCACAGGACAAATATGAAACGTTTCAGCAATTAGTCGAACCCGAGGTTGGCGTCGCGTTGCTTGGGCGTATGCTGGGCAACTTCGATTTGTCGAAGTACCCATTGGACGGGCCGCTACCGGAGTTGCCGTTGACCGACAGTGGCCAGCAAAGTCGGCAGAAATTGCTGACCGAACTGGCGGGGCAGGAGAACCTGACGCTTGCAGGGTTGGGCCGCAAGATCGCCGGCGGCCGCGGTCATTACAGCGTAGTGGGCACGCCTGCGCAGATTGCCGACCGCTTGCAGGAGTGGTTCGAGCAGGGCGCGGCGGATGGCTTCAACGTGTTGGTGCCGCACCTGCCGGGCGGGCTCGAAGACTTCGCCAATGGCGTTGTCCCGGAGCTGCAGCGGCGTGGGCTGTTCAGAACCGAGTATGAAGGCCGGACTTTGCGCGAGAACCTGGGCCTCGCCCGGCCTGTAAATCGCTTCGCATGATTGGTAGAGCTTTTGTGGTGAGGGGATTTATCCCCGACCGGCTGCGAAGCAGTCGTAAAACCAGCGAACTCGGTACACCTGATTCACCGAAGTTTCAGGTTTTGGGGCGGCTTCGCCACTCCTCGGGGATAAATCCCCTCGCCACAGAAGAGTGTTCGACTTCAGATGACGAAAAGACAGACAAGAGAGGATTTGATGACTTACACCGCTGCCGAAAACCGCTACGACTCCATCCCTTACCGCCGCGTCGGCCGCAGTGGTCTGGTGTTACCCGCGCTGTCGCTGGGCCTGTGGCACAACTTTGGCGACACCACGCCGATCGACACCCAGCGCGCCCTGCTGCGCACGGCGTTCGACCTGGGCATCAACCACTTCGATCTGGCCAACAACTACGGCCCTCCGTACGGCAGCGCCGAGATCAATTTCGGTCGCCTGCTGCGTGAAGACTTCAAGCAGTACCGCGATGAGCTGATCATCTCGAGCAAGGCCGGTTGGGACATGTGGCCCGGCCCCTATGGCCAGGGTGGCGGTTCGCGTAAATACGTGCTGGCCAGCCTCGACCAGAGCCTGCAACGCCTGGGTCTGGACTATGTGGATGTCTTCTATTCGCACCGCTTCGACCCGGACACCCCGCTGGAAGAAACCGCCAGCGCCCTCGCCACCGCCGTGCAACAGGGCAAGGCGTTGTACATCGGCATTTCGTCGTACTCCGGGGTGAAAACCCGCGAGATCGCTGCGCTGCTCAAAGAGTGGAAAGTACCGCTGCTGATTCATCAGCCGGCGTACAACCTGCTCAATCGCTGGGTGGAAAAAGACCTGCTCGACACCACCGAAGAGCTCGGCACTGGCGTGATCGCCTTCACTCCGCTGGCCCAAGGTCTGCTGACCGACAAATACCTCAACGGTGTGCCGGCGGATGCGCGGATCAATCGTCCGGGCGGTGGTTCGCTGCAGGCTTCGCACTTGTCGGAGGCCAACATTGCGCACGTGCGCGCGTTGAATGAAATTGCCAAGCGTCGCGGCCAGAGCCTGGCGCAACTGGCATTGGCCTGGACCTTGCGTGATCCACGGGTGACCTCGGCGCTGATCGGCGCGAGCCGACCGGAGCAGATTATCGAGAACGTCGGGGCGTTGAAGAATCTGAGTTTCAGTGCCGAGGAATTGGCGGAAATCGACCGGTTTGCCCAGGAGGGCGGGATCAATCTTTGGGAGAAACCTTCGACGGCGGAGTGAGCCTCTCGGAGACACACAACTTCATTACGGCGAAACCTCTGGGAGTGAGGTTTCACCGTGATTCATTTGTAGTTTATTTTTTGCTGGGGAAACCGAGCACCTCTGCGGCCTCGCTGAAAGAAGTATCCCTTGCAGTCCTTTTTCGCAGTTGCATGTCGATCACCTGTGACTGATCTGGCAGGGCAAAGTAACCTTTATCCAAGCTGCACAGGCTTTCAAGCGTCGGCAGTGGCAGTCCCAGTAACTGCCTGAGTTGAGATCGAGAAAGAACTTTATGTTCCACAAGCATTTTCACGCCTCGCGCAATGAGCTGTGGCCTTTCAAAATCAAAGTCGGCGTCCATCGGCTCACCTTTGACCCAACCTCTTGCAGACCTAGCCTTCCACAATCTTGTTGTTGTGGTTTCGTTGATTATTTCCAGATCCTTGCATCTACGAACCATCGCAGCTACTGAGACTTTCCAGCGCGGTTTCAGCGCGAGCAAAGTATCCAGAGTCGGCCATCGAATTTCCCTCAGGAAACTTTCTGCTGGCATCAGAAATGCGCTGGCGAATCGATGTGCTTGCGACTCAAGCAGATCGTAGTTCGATTCGTATTGCTCTTTGGAAATATGTCGATGAAGAACGATATGTCCCAGTTCATGAGCCGCATCGAATCGGTTTCGTATGCCGTTTGCCTTATCTGCTACAAGGAGCACGTAAGGACGCTGATCCAGTTCATGCCAGTTTGAAACACCATCCATTTTCAGATGGCCCAGAGTGGTTCGTGTGCAGACGATACCTGCGTTTTCGAGTGTTTGAACAACATTGGGAATGGGTGCCGTCCCAAGCCCCCAGGCCTGCCGACATTCGGAGGCCATCCGTTCGATGTCCTCATCCGAAATCACCAAGCAGTTGCTTTCCTCCAAATGAGGAACGTTGACCGCGACGAACTCAAGACTCTCCTGAAGCTTGTATGAGATGTCTTGAAGCCATTCCAAACGTACTTCCGCTATTTCCCTAGCATTAGCCGTAGCGCTGACCTGAGAACGAAAGAAGAATGGGGTATCTTCATTCGTTACGATTTGCTCTTCGAGCAGCCAGTTTTCACTGACGCCGAAAACCTCACATAGTCGTTGAAAAGCATCGGCCTCAGGAACCTGAACCCCGTTCTCCCATTTAGAGATGTTTCCAGAGGCGCGCCCCACCATCTCGGCGAGTGCTGTCTGGGTAATGCCAAACGTGAGCCGTAACTGTTTGAGGCGTTCGGACTGAAAGCCCGCGACTCCAGTTCTCATGGTTCACCCCTTGGTTTTCTGCTCATCATCAATTTGATCTTCGACTATTTCGGCGCGGCGCATCTTATCTCGCAATTTCACCAATTCAATCGGTTTCGGATCAGTTGCCTGATTATCAGAATAGCTCTGGAGCAATTCTTCAAAGGTGCAATCCATGTGAAACCCGTTCCCGTTGAAATACGGAACCGCCATCATGATCGCGACAGGCTCTGATTGATCCGCGAAACGTGGAGGTGGCGCATGGACTACGACAAGAGCATGGATCAGTTGTTCGGTCACGGTGTGCTTCAGGCCGTCAATCCAATCCATTTGGATGGATGATAGCGATTCATTCAACGTCTTGAGTTCGTTGCGGTGTTTGGCGATCCGAATTTCTTTCTGCCAAGGCAATACGACCGCTGTGACGCGCATTTTTCCCAATTCCAAGAGGACATAGTTATGTCCTTTAGGATCTGTAGCCTTGATGATTGGATTCCAACGTTTCATCCCTGCCAAAGCTTCTTGAACAAGTGAGTGGCGCAAATGGCCACGTAAGTCTTCCGGAGGCGTGTGAATCAAGAGGTCTTCGACTTCCTTTGCGGCTTTTTGAAATGTTTGCGGAATCAACACTCCAAGCTCGTCGAAGAATTCCCGGTCAACCTGCGCACGAATGAAGTCTTGAATTTCTTCTTTTGTGACCATGCTATTCACCACTCACTAATCGGTAAGCGGATTTTTACGGCATTTTTATTCGTTATGGAAGTGAAGACTGTTTTTTTATACAGCTAAGCTGATGGGCGGTCGTGTAGGTTAATGTCAGCGAAAAACGGCACATCCCCCAACACTGTCGCCCGCTGCATCACCCGCCGCGCCGGGCGGTAGTCATCCACCGCGTAATGCTGGGTCACGCGGTTGTCCCAGAATGCAATGTCGTCCTTCTGCCAGCGCCAGCGAATGGTGAATTCCGGCCGTGTTGCGTGGGCGAACAGATGTTTCAGAATCGCCTCGCTCTCGGTTTCCGACAGCCCGTTGATCTTCGAGGTGAAGCCTTCGTTGACGAACAAAGAACGGCGCCCGCTCACCGGATGGGTGCGGATCACCGGGTGCGACAGCGGCGGATTCTTGCGCCGTGCTTCTTCCCACTGCGCCAGGGCTTCGGGCGTATTGCCATAGCGCTCCAGTGGGAATGAGCGGGTGAAATCGTGAGTCGCGGTCAGCCCTTCGAGCAAGGTTTTCATCGGCGCCGACAGTGCCTCATACGCGGCAATCCCGCTGGCCCACAAGGTGTCGCCACCAAACTCCGGCAGCAGCTTGGCGCTGAGTACCGCGCCCATCGCCGGGGTCGGCAGGAAGGTCACGTCGGTGTGCCAGATCGCGTTGTCGCGCACATCGGTGACGGCGGTGTCGAGGATCAGCACTTCGGGCTGCTCCGGCACATTCGGGTAGATCGGGTGAATGTGCAGGTCGCCAAAATATGCAGCGAAACGCGCCTGTTGCGGCGGCTCAATCGGCTGGTTGCGGAAGAACAGCACTTGATGTTTGAGCAGCGCCTGCTCGATGGCGTCGCGCTGTTCCAGGTTCAACGGCTGACTGACATCGACGCCGCTGATCTGTGCGCCGAGGGCCGAACTTAAGGGGGTGATGGTCAGGCTGCTCATGGTCTTTCTCTTCGAATTCGGGGTTCAAGCTTTCGTAGGAGTGAGCCTGCTCGCGATTGCAGACTGGCAGTCAATGCTGTGGTGAATGACACACCGCAATCGCGAGCAGGCTCACTCCTGCAGGGGATTCACATGAACGTTGTCAGTGGGCCTGGCCGTGCCACGGCACTAGCTTGCGCTGCAGGGCGCGCAGGCCCATTTCCATGGCGAAGGCGATCAGGGCGATCACCAGAATCCCCAGCACCACCACATCGGTGACCAGGAACTGCGCGGCCGACTGCACCATGAAGCCCAAACCGCTGGTGGCGGCAATCAGTTCGGCGGCAACCAGTGTCGACCAGCCGACACCCAGACCAATGCGCACCCCAGTGAGAATGTCCGGCAGGGCGCTGGGCAAGATCACATGGCGGATCAGTTGCGCGCGGGTGGCGCCCAGCGACTGCGCGGCGCGCAGTTTGGCCGGGTCTACGGTGCGCACGCCGGTTGCGGTGGCGATGGCAATCGGCGCGAAAATCGCCAGGTAGATCAGCAGCACTTTCGACAACTCGCCGATGCCGCACCAGATCACGATCAACGGCAGATAAGCCAGTGGCGGGATCGGGCGGTAGAACTCGATCAGCGGATCAAGCACGCCACGGGCGACGCGGTTGGCGCCGATGGCGATGCCCACCGGCACGGCGGTCAGGATCGCAAAACCGAGGCCCAGACCGATGCGGCTCAGGCTTGCGCCGAGGTGCTGCCACAACGTTGAATCCATGTAACCGGTAGTCGCCAGCAACCAGCCTTTTTGCAGCACGGCGGACGGTGGTGGCAGGAACAGCGGTTCGATCAATCCAGTGGCCGTCACCGCCCACCAGATGGCCAACAAAGCGAACAGCGTCAGCAGGCTGATCCAGCGCGTGCTGAGGCTGCGGCGTACGGGAATCACCGCCGAAGCGCTGACGGGTTTTACCGCAGCCGAGGAAACGTCGTAACTGCTCATGCGCGCTCCTGCCGCTGAACGGCGCTGCGTTGCGAGAACACTTTGCTCAGCACGTGCTCGCGGGTTTCGATAAAACGCGGATCGGATTTGATCGCGCGGGCGGACTCGCCGGCGGCGTAACGCTGACCGAAATCCAGGTGCAGACGCTCAACGATCTGCCCAGGATTCGGCGCGAGCAGAATCAGGTCAGTGGCGAGGAACACCGCTTCTTCAATGTCATGGGTAATCAGGAAAACCGGCTTGGCGGTGCGCTGCCAGACTTGCAGCAACAGCTCCTGCATCTGTTCGCGGGTGAATGCGTCGAGGGCCCCGAAGGGTTCGTCCATCAGCAGCACGCGCGGGTCGGCAGCGAGGGCGCGGGCGAGGCCGACGCGTTGTTTCTGGCCACCGGAAAGCTGCCAGATGCGGCGGCTTTCGAAACCGGAAAGATCGACCAGCGCAAGCATTTCGCGGGCGATCCTTTCGCGTTTCTCCTTGGCGACACCGGCCAGCTCCAGACCAAACGCCACGTTGGCCAACACGTCCTGCCATGGCAACAAAGCATCGTCCTGGAACACCACGCCACGTTCGGCGCTCGGGCCTTTGACTGGCACGCCGTCGAGGGTGATGCGCCCGACGCTGGGTTCTACGAAACCGGCAATCAGGTTCAACAGCGAAGTCTTGCCACTGCCGGACGGGCCGAGGGCGACCAGCAATTGCTGAGGCCCGAGGGTCAGGGAAATGTCCGCCAGCACCGGTGCAGGGCTGCCGGGATACTGTGCGCTGATGCGCTCCAGCTGTAGCAAGGCCATCGCAGTTAACTCCCGATCAGTTGGTGATGTATTTGGCGCTGACGTACGGCGCGTAATCCGGCAGCACGGCTTCGACTTTGCCTTGCTCCTTGAGGAACGCGGCGGTGTCGGTAATGGCCTTGGTGGTCGGCGCACCGAGGGTGATCACCTGATCAGCCGCCAGCGGGTAGACGTTGCCTTGCAGCAGCAGCGGAATGTCGCTGGCCTTGGCGCCGGAGAGTTTCACCAGTTTGTCGACGTGGGACTGATCGGCGAGCCAGGTTTTCGGATCCTTGCGGTAGTCGGCGTAGGCGTCGAGGGTGACCTTGGCGAACGCGGTGACGATGTCCGGGTGCTTCTCGGCGAAGTCCTTGCGCACGATCCACGCATCGAAAGTCGGTGCACCGAACTTGGCCAGCTCGCCGGAGGTGATCAGCACCTTGCCGTTCTCCTTGGCCACGCCCAGCGCCGGATCCCACACGTAAGTGGCGTCGATGTCACCGCGTTTCCAAGCGGCAATGATTGCTGGCGGGGCGAGGTTGAGAACGGTGACTTTCGACGGGTCGATGTTCCAGTGCTTCAACGCCGCGAGCAGGCTGTAGTGACCGGTGGACACGAACGGCACGGCGATTTTCTTGCCGACCAGATCCTGCGGAGTGTTGATCCCGGAACCGTCGCGAGCGACCAGCGCTTCGGCGGCGCCGATCTGGGTGGCGATGAGGAAGGTTTCCACCGGCACCTTGCGGGTGATCGCAGCGGTCAGCGGGCTGGAACCGAGGTAACCGATCTGCACGTCACCGGAGGCGATGGCGGCGATGATGTCGGCGCCGTTGTCGAACTTGCGCCAGGCGATATTGGCTTTGGTGGCTTTTTCGTAAGCGCCGTCGGCCTGGGCGACTTTCGCCGGGTCAACGGTGGTCTGGTAAGCAACGGTGAGGTCGGCGGCCTGCGCCAGAAAGCTCGCAGCAGCCAGAGAGGCCACGGCCAGCAGGCGAAGCGGGAAATTCAGTTTCATTGAACAGCTCCATATCAGGCGACCGACGATCGGCGTGATAGGAGACTAAATGATCTAAGAAACTAAAAATAAATAACTTTTTAGACTTAGCTTATGAGCGGAAAAATCTAAGAGCGGGGGGGAGATGGTGGGCGTTTCGGACTTAATCGTTCGTCATTAGATCTTTGCCCCCTCACCCCAGCCCTCTCCCCCAGGGGGGCGAGGGGAAAGGGAGCCAATCTTTGTGCTTTTCAAGGCCTGAGTTCGACGCGGTATTTCAGGTCGGCGTACTTCGCATCAACACCGCGTTCAGTCCCCTCTCCCTCTGGGAGAGGGTTAGGGTGAGGG
>NZ_NQYG01000005.1:0-78765 GCF_002878485.1 Pseudomonas sp. AD21 | reverse complement strand
GTGGGCGTTTCGGACTTAATCGTTCGTCATTAGATCTTTGCCCCCCCCCCCCCCCGGGGGGGGGGGGGGGGGGGGGGGGGGCTCCTAGTTGCTGATCGCCAGAATACTCGCCTGATACGACCCGACAAACACGTCGAAATCCCCCACCTCGTTCTGCTCAAGCTCAGCCTGCGCCGCCAGCGACGAGTGCGCCAGTTCCTCAAACTTCGCCTGCTCATCCGCTGCCAACGGCTCGCTGCGGAAGAACTCGGCATGCGCCTGGCTCTGACGCAGGGAGAATTGCGCGAAGCTTTCCTTGTGTTCGGCCATCGCCGCGAGCACCTGCGCCGAAGGGGTCAGGGACGGGTCGCTGACCTTGGCCAGTTGCGCATCCAGCGCCTTGCTGTGCGCGTCGCCGCCATGGCTCTGATCGAGCAGGGCCGCCAGCGGAGCGATTTTTTCCAGCAGCTCGCCTGCCCACTCTTTGAGATCGACCGGCTGACCGTCGCGCTGCAATTGCAGGCCCGGACGGCGACCTTCCTTGACCACGCTGAGGAAGTTCGAGGTCGCGTTGCCACACGAAGTATTGGTCAGCAGCGGACTGTCGTTCAGCGCGCAGTACAGCAGGAACGCGTCGAGGAAGCGCGACTCGGTGAGGTCGATGCCCATCGGCAGGAACGGGTTGATGTCCAGGCAACGCACTTCGACGTACTGGATGCCACGGGCCATCAGCGCCTGAATAGGTCGCTCGCCGGTGTAGGTCACGCGTTTCGGGCGGATGTTGGAGTAGTACTCGTTTTCGATCTGCAGGATGTTGGTGTTGAGCTGCACCCACTCGCCATCCTTGTGCGTGCCGACTTCAACATACGGCGCGTATGGTGTGGCCACGGCTTTGCGCAGGCTGTCGGTGTAGCTCGACAGATCGTTGTAGCACGGCGTCAGGCCGGCCTGGGCGTTGCTCTGGTAACCGAGGTCGCTCATGCGCAGGCTGGTGGCGTACGGCAGGTACAGGGTGTCCGGATCCAGCTGTTCCAACT
Source organism: Pseudomonas sp. AD21 (assembly GCF_002878485.1). Classification (NCBI taxonomy): domain Bacteria; kingdom Pseudomonadati; phylum Pseudomonadota; class Gammaproteobacteria; order Pseudomonadales; family Pseudomonadaceae; genus Pseudomonas; species Pseudomonas sp. AD21. Next base: position 77,749 of record NZ_NQYG01000005.1, on the reverse strand, counting down.
GGTGCGAACGGCCGCGCAGGAACCCTGCGTCCAGCGCCGGCGAGGCACCGAACAGGTACATCAGCAGCCAGCTGTAGCGGCGGAAGTTGCGGATCAGCGCAATGTAGGACGACGACTGGAAATCGCGGTCGGTGCCGACGAAACCCTCGGCTTCGCGCAGCAGCGGCCAGAGCTTTTCCGGCAGGGAAAAGTTGTAGTGGATTCCGGCGATGCACTGCATGGTCTTGCCGTACCGCAGGGCCAGGCCCTTGCGATAGACGTACTTGAGCTGACCGATGTTGGAGGTGCCGTAATAGGCGATCGGGATGTCTTCCTCGGCCGGCAACGGGCACGGCATCGATGGGCTCCACAGGTACTCGTCACCGAGCTTGCTGTAGGCAAAGCGATGAATCTTGTCCAGGCTCGCCAGGGTGTCAGCCGGGTCGGGCAGGGCGGGCGTGATGAACTCCAGCAGCGACTCGGAATAGTCAGTGGTGATCTGTTCGTTGGTCAGCGCGGAACCCAAGGCTTCGGGGTGCGGCGTTTGCGCCAGACGACCTTCGCTGGTCACGCGCAGGCATTCACGTTCGATACCGTGGAGGCACTGTTCGAGCAGAGAGAGGTTGGCGCGCTCGCCGAGCAGAGCCAGGCGGCGGTTGAGAAGTTCGCTCAATTTGGATTCCTTCACGCGTCAGTCGCCCCAATATGGGGGTGGGCAGGACGGTCTACAAGGGTGAAGTTGAAACTGGCGTTTTCGCCTGGTTTTTTGGGCTCACGAAGCCCCTTTCGAACCGCCGACTTCAATCCCTGAATCTGGCAGATGCACGCGAAGATTATGCGGTCCCTGTGGGAGCGGGCTTGCTCGCGAAGAGGGCATATCAGTCAACCTCAAGTCGCCTGATACACCGCCTTCGCCAGCAAGCCCGCTCCCACAGAAAAGCTCGACGCTATGATCACAGCGCCGAAATTAACTCAAATTGATGGCGACAAGCTACAGGACAGCGAACGTGCCTTGCGCTTTTGCGACCAGTTTGTCGCCCTGCATCACGTCGGCCTCGACTACCAGCGTGCGGCGGCCCGGGGGGATCACCCGGGCCGTGCACAGCACCTCGCCGTCGGAGACGGCGCGGATGTAGTTGATCTTGCATTCGATGGTCGCGCTCTGCTGATCGAAGCCGTGGGTGCTGGAACAGGCCAGCCCCATGGCGATATCGACCAGACTGAACAGCGCGCCACCGTGCAACTTGCCGCCACGGTTGCGCAGTTCCGGTTCCAGCACCAGGGCGACTTGCGCCACCCCGGTTTCCAGGCTGTGCAGACGGCAGCCCAACAGCTTGAAAAACGCGCTCTCGACGAGCCCGGCCGGAATCTCCATCAGCGTTTCTTCAACTGCTTGGCGTTGGCGAACAGCGAGGCCATCGCATTGTTCACCGGCGCGGCGGTTGCGGTTTCCTTGCGTGGCGCGTTGTTCGATGGCTGGCGCTGGGCCGAGCCCGGACGCGAGCCACGGGCACCGTCGATCTTCTCGCCCGGGGTGTCGCCCATACGCATCGACAGGCCGACGCGTTTGCGCGGGATGTCGACTTCCATGACCTTCACTTTCACCACGTCACCGGCCTTCACCGCCTCACGCGGATCCTTGATGAACTTTTCCGACAGCGCCGAGATGTGCACCAGACCATCCTGGTGCACGCCGATGTCGACGAATGCGCCGAACGCGGTCACGTTGGTCACCACGCCTTCAAGGATCATCCCCAGTTGCAGGTCTTTGAGATCTTCAACGCCTTCCTGGAACTCGGCGGTCTTGAACTCCGGACGCGGGTCGCGGCCCGGTTTTTCCAGTTCCTGAATGATGTCGGTCACGGTTGGCAGACCGAAGGTTTCGTCGGTGAATTTCTTCGGGTCCAGACGCTTGAGGAACCCGGCATCGCCGATCAGCGAGCGAATGTCGCGGTCAGTTTCAGCGGCGATGCGCTGCACCAGCGGATAGGCTTCCGGGTGAACGGCCGAGGAGTCCAGCGGGTTATCGCCGTTCATCACGCGCAGGAAGCCTGCAGCCTGTTCGAAGGTTTTCTCGCCCAGGCGCGCGACTTTCTTCAGCGCTGCACGGGTCTTGAACGCACCGTGTTCGTCACGGTGGGCGACGATGTTTTGTGCCAGGGTTGCGTTGAGGCCAGAGATGCGTGCCAACAGCGCCACCGACGCGGTGTTCACATCGACGCCGACGGCGTTCACGCAGTCTTCAACCACAGCATCCAGACCGCGCGCCAGTTTCAGCTGCGAGACGTCGTGCTGGTACTGACCGACACCGATGGATTTCGGATCGATCTTCACCAGTTCTGCCAGAGGATCCTGCAGGCGACGAGCGATGGACACTGCGCCACGGATCGACACGTCGAGATCCGGGAATTCCTTGGCCGCCAGTTCCGACGCCGAGTACACCGATGCGCCGGCCTCGGAAACCATGACTTTGGTCATCTTCATCGCTGGATATTTTTTGATCAGCTCGATCGCCAGTTTGTCGGTTTCGCGGCTGGCGGTGCCGTTGCCGATGGCGATCAGGTCAACCGAATGCTTGGCGCACAGGGCGGCCAGAATGGCGATGGTCTGATCCCACTTGTTGTGCGGCACGTGCGGGTAAACCGTGGCGTGATCAAGCAGTTTGCCGGTCGAGTCGACCACGGCCACCTTGCAACCGGTACGCAGGCCCGGGTCGAGGCCCAGAGTAGCGCGCGGGCCGGCCGGAGCGGCCAGCAGCAGGTCGTGCAGGTTGTGGGCGAACACGTTGATCGCTTCAGTTTCGGCGCCGTCGCGCAGCTCGCCGAGCAAGTCGGTTTCCAGGTGCGTGTAGAGCTTGACCTTCCAGGTCCAGCGCACCACTTCACCGAGCCATTTGTCGGCCGGACGGTTCTGGTTCTGGATGTTGAATTGCTGGCCGATCATGCCCTCGCACGGGTGCATGGTGCCCGGCAGCTCATCGCCGACTTTCAGTGCGGAGCTGAGGATGCCTTCGTTGCGGCCACGGAAAATGGCGAGCGCGCGGTGCGACGGCATGCTTTTCAGCGGTTCGTCGTGTTCGAAGTAGTCGCGGAACTTGGCGCCTTCCTCTTCCTTGCCAGCGATGACGCGGGCACTGAGGGTGGCTTCCTGTTTCAGGTAGTTACGCAGTTTTTCCAGCAGGCTGGCGTCTTCGGCGAAACGTTCCATGAGGATGTATTTGGCGCCTTCCAGCGCGGCCTTCACATCGGCCACGCCTTTTTCGGCATCAACGAAGCGTGCGGCTTCGGTTTCCGGGGTCAGGTTCGGGTCGTTGAACAGACCATCCGCGAGGTCGCCGAGCCCGGCTTCCAGGGCGATCTGGCCCTTGGTGCGGCGCTTCTGCTTGTACGGCAAGTACAAGTCTTCGAGGCGGGTCTTGGTGTCGGCGAGTTTGATGTCGCGCTCGAGGGCAGGGGTGAGTTTGCCTTGCTCTTCGATGCTGGCGAGGATGCTGATGCGCCGTTCGTCGAGTTCTCGCAGGTAGCGCAGACGCTCTTCCAGATGACGCAACTGGGTGTCATCGAGGCTGCCGGTGACTTCTTTCCGGTAACGGGCGATGAAGGGAACGGTAGAGCCTTCATCGAGTAGCGCGACGGCCGCTTCGACCTGTTGCGGGCGTACGCCGAGTTCCTCGGCGATGCGGCTGTTGATGCTGTCCATAAAACCACCTGACATATTGTGAAAGCAGGCTCGCAGGCACGGAAATAAAGGCCCGGAGTCTGGTTGAGCGGCTAGAAAATTGCCGCTGCCTGGGTCAAAAGGCACCCCATTGACCCGTGAAATCGAACAATTACTGCGCAGGCCTGGAAAAAATCGCGGCCACTTGCGGTAACGATTCAGACGTTGCCTGGCACAAAACGCCGCGCATTATAACCAGCGTTCTGTCATTCGGGGGCGATGCAGTCTGTAGGCATAAACCCCGGTTTTCTGGCAGTGAAGGAAAAATCTGCTAACAATGCACACGGTGCGTATAACGGCAGCTACGCCATAATGCGCGCCGAGCTAAAAGGAGCATCCAATGAGCAGCACTGCAAACAATGCTGAAGGCGAAAAAATTCTTATTGTTGACGACGATCCGGGGCTGAGCAGCCTGCTGGAGCGCTTCTTCGTCAGCAAGGGCTACCGCGCCCGTGCCGTACCGAACACCGAACAAATGGACCGTCTGCTGTCGCGTGAAGTGTTCAACCTGGTCGTTCTCGACCTGATGCTGCCGGGCGAAGACGGCCTGACCGCATGCCGTCGCCTGCGGGCCGCGAACAATCAGATTCCGATCATCATGCTCACCGCCAAGGGCGACGAGATGAGCCGCATCAAGGGCCTGGAACTGGGCGCCGATGACTATCTGGCCAAGCCGTTCAACCCGGACGAGTTGATGGCCCGGGTCAAGGCAGTACTGCGTCGTCAAGCCGCACCGGTGCCGGGTGCGCCGGGCAGCGAAGACGAAAACGTCACCTTCGGTGATTACGTGTTGTCGCTGGCGACCCGCGAACTGAAACGTGGCGACGAAGTGCACATGCTCACCACCGGTGAGTTTGCGGTACTCAAGGCTCTGGTGATGAACGCGCGTCAGCCGCTGACCCGCGACAAGCTGATGAACCTGGCCCGTGGCCGCGAGTGGGATGCCCTGGAGCGTTCCATCGACGTGCAGATTTCCCGTCTGCGCCGGATGATCGAACCCGATCCGTCCAAACCGCGCTACATCCAGACTGTCTGGGGCGTTGGCTACGTGTTTGTACCGGATGGCACCGCCACCAAGTGATCGGTGATTTGTAGGAGCGGGTCTGCAGGGTGGTTCAATGGCCATGCCCACAGACTCGCAATCCGCAATATGCGAGCATTGCTCGCTCCTGCAAGTGTGTAACGGTTATCGATGAAAACCCCCGTCTGGTTCCCCCAAAGTTTTTTCTCCCGCACCCTTTGGCTGGTGCTCATCGTCGTGCTGTTTTCCAAGGCGCTGACCCTGGTTTATCTGTTGATGAACGAGGACGTGCTGGTGGATCGCCAATACAGCCACGGCGTCGCCCTGACGCTGCGCGCTTATTGGGCCGCCGATGAAGAAAACCGCGCGAAGATTGCCGATGCCGCCACCCTGATCAGGGTGGTCGGCGCCGGTGTGCCGGAAGGCGAGCAGCACTGGCCGTACAGTGAAATCTATCAGCGGCAGATGCAGGCGGAGCTAGGCGCCGACACTGAAGTGCGCTTGCGCATGCACTCGCCACCGGCGTTGTGGGTGCGTGCGCCGAGCCTTGGCGATGGCTGGCTGAAAGTGCCGCTGTACCCGCATCCGTTGCGCGGGCAGAAAATCTGGAACGTGCTCGGCTGGTTCCTCGCCATCGGCTTGCTGTCGACCGCCTCGGCATGGATTTTCGTCAGTCAGCTCAACCAGCCGTTGAAGCGTCTGGTGTACGCCGCCCGACAACTCGGTCAGGGCCGCAGCGTGCGTCTGCCGATCAGCGACACGCCGAGCGAGATGACCGAGGTGTATCGCGCCTTCAACCAGATGGCCGAAGACGTCGAACAGGCCGGTCGCGAGCGCGAGCTGATGCTGGCGGGCGTGTCCCATGACTTGCGCACGCCACTGACCCGCTTGCGTCTGTCGCTGGAGTTGATGGGTGATCGCAATGACCTGACCGACGACATGGTGCGCGACATCGAAGACATGGACGCGATTCTCGACCAGTTCCTCGCGTTCATTCGTGACGGTCGCGACGAGTCGGTGGAAGAGGTGGACCTGAGCGATCTGGTGCGTGAGGTGGCAGCGCCTTACAACCAGAATGAAGAGAAAGTGCGCCTGCGTCTGGAGCCGATTCAGCCGTTTCCGCTGCGTCGAGTATCGATGAAGCGTTTGCTCAATAACCTGATCGGCAACGCCTTGAATCATGCCGGTAGTGGTGTTGAGGTTGCGGCCTATGTGTCGGGTGACACCAGCGCGCCGTATGTGGTGCTGAGTGTGATGGACCGTGGCGCGGGGATCGATCCGTCGGAGCTTGAGGCGATCTTCAACCCGTTCACCCGTGGCGATCGTGCGCGGGGCGGCAAGGGCACAGGTTTAGGGTTGGCGATCGTGAAGCGGATTGCTTCTATGCATGGCGGCAATGTTGAACTGCGCAACCGCTCCGGCGGCGGATTGGAAGCGCGGGTAAGGTTGCCGCTTGGGTTGATGCTTCCGCGAGATGCGGTTTAACAGCTGAAATTTTCGCTGAGGCTGATGGCCCCTTCGCGAGCAAGCCCGCTCCCACAGTTGGAATGCATTGCCCTGTGGGAGCGGGCTTGCTCGCGAAGGCGGCCTCCCTGCCGCCACATCTCTAACGGATTAACCCTTACCCTTGGTCCGGGTCATATTCGGCCCGCCATTCTTCTCAAGGTGCTCGATGATGATCCCCGCCACGTTCTTGCCGGTGGTGGTCTCGATCCCTTCCAGGCCCGGCGACGAGTTCACTTCCATTACCAGCGGCCCGTGGTTGGAACGCAGGATATCCACACCTGCCACCGCCAGGCCCATGACCTTGGCCGCACGCAAAGCCGTCATGCGTTCTTCCGGGGTGATCTTGATCAGGCTGGCGCTGCCGCCGCGATGCAGGTTGGAGCGGAACTCACCGGGTTTGGCCTGACGCTTCATTGCCGCGATCACTTTGTCGCCGACCACGAAGCAGCGGATGTCCGCACCGCCGGCCTCCTTGATGTATTCCTGGACCATGATGTTCTGCTTCAGGCCCATGAAGGCCTCGATCACCGACTCCGCCGCCGTCGCGGTTTCGCACAGCACCACACCGATGCCCTGAGTGCCTTCGAGCACCTTGATCACCAGCGGCGCGCCGTTGACCATGTCGATCAGGTCGGGAATGTCGTCCGGCGAGTGCGCAAATCCCGTCACCGGCAGGCCGATGCCGCGACGCGACAGCAGTTGCAGCGAACGCAGCTTGTCTCGCGAACGGGCGATGGCCACCGATTCGTTGAGCGGAAACACCCCCATCATTTCGAACTGGCGCAACACGGCGCAACCGTAGAACGTCACCGACGCGCCGATCCGCGGGATCACCGCATCGAAGCCTTCCAGTGGCTTGCCGCGGTAGTGGATCTGCGGCTTGTGGCTGGCGATGTTCATGTAGGCGCGCAAGGTGTCGATCACTACCATTTCATGCCCGCGTTCGGTGCCGGCTTCGACCAGACGACGGGTGGAATACAGACGCGGATTCCGCGACAGCACAGCGATCTTCATGCAACACCTGTGGAGGAGGTAGATACCGGGAACACCGGCTTGTCTTGTACATATTTGATGCCCGGATTGACGACCAGTTGGCCATCGATCAGGGCTTTGGAACCGAGCAACAGGCGATAGCGCATGGACTTGCGGCAGGCGAGGGTGAACTCGACCGCCCACACCCGATCACCGAGGGCCAGGGTGGTGCTGATCACGTAGCGCACCTGAGCCTGGCCGTTGGAGCTTTTAATGGTCTTGCGCGTGACCAGCGGTGCTTCGCAGCGCCGGTGACGCAACTGCACCACCGTGCCCAGGTGCGCGGTGAAGCGCACCCACTTCTCGCCGTTGCGTTCGAACGGCTCGATGTCGGTGGCGTGCAGGCTGGAGGTGCTGGCGCCGGTGTCGATTTTTGCCCGCAGGCCGGCGACTCCCAGATCCGGGAGCGCCACCCATTCGCGCAGACCGACAACGGTCAAATGGTCAAATGTCTTCAAAAAAGTGCTCAACCGTGACAACCGCTCAGCCCGCACGGGGCCGGATTCGCGGTATTCACGCAGAATAATGGTTAAAAGGCGACAGATATCTACGGCCCGGATCGCCGACGCCTCAAGCAGGTGTCGGGTGGTGCGCATTGTAATCCGGGATGGTGCAATTCATGGCACGACAGAAACGGTAGTACAGTTCATCAATATTTCAGAATGAGGAAATTCCATGGCACAAAAAAGCGAAGAGGACGACAAGGTCCGTCTCGACAAGTGGTTGTGGGCGGCGCGTTTTTATAAAACCCGGGCCTTGGCCAAAACCGCGATCGAGAGTGGCAAGGTGCATTGCCGAGGGGAGCGCTGCAAGCCTGGCAAAGAGCCACGCATCGGCGACGAATTCGAGATTCGCACCGGGTTTGAAGTGCGCACGGTGAAGGTTGAAGCCTTGTCGATCGTGCGTCGCGGCGCACCCGAGGCGCAGACGCTGTATACCGAGACCGAGGCCAGTGTTGCCAAGCGTGAAGCGGCTGCGGCGATGCGCAAGGCCGGGGCGTTGGGTGTTAGCACCGACGGCAAGCCGAGCAAGAAGCAGCGGCGGGATCTGTTTAAATTTCGTGGGAACAGCAACAGCGAGTAAGGCTGTTGTTTCTGCGCTGTCTATGCTGGCCTCTTCGCGAGCAAGCCCGCTCCCACAGTAGATCCGGTTCCTTCAGCAGGAAAACGGTCAATGGTGGGAGCGGGCTTGCTCGCGAATCGAGTGCGCAGGACTCATCGGGGGCAACGTGGTGTCAGGCGCTACGCACCACACTCATCCGCGAAACCACCGGCAGCTTGTCCAGCAGCGCAAAGATCGGTGCCGTCACCTTCAGCCAGAAATTGGCGGCGTGACAGGCAAACGGCGTGTAGTAACCCCAGCCCAACGCCCACACCCCCAGCAGCATGCCGCCGATGTAATCGTCCTGACCCCAATGCGCGCCGGCCACCAGACGCGGCAGCATGAACAACAGCGCCAGGCCCCAGACAGTGAGGAACTGGCCGACTGTGCGGCTGAACACACCCATGAACAGCGCCCAGATCAGCAGCACCGAAGCATGGTCACCGGGGAAGCTCTGGCTCGAGCGATCCTTCAGCTCCCAGGCTTTTTCCAGCTGTGGAAAGTAGTCACTGAGGTGCACTGCGCCTTCAAGTACCATCGACGGGCTGCTGTGCTGCCAGTCCATGTGGTCGGCGAATTTGGAAAACAGTGCGCGGATGATCACCATCAGCAGCAGAATCGAGAAAAAACCGAAGAACGCGCGGCGTACGTCAATTGCCTTGAACACCCAGTCGCCCTTGATCAGCAGCGTCAGCAGGATCAGCCCGACGACGATGTCGAACGGACGCAGACTTGCAATTGCCCAGATGTGGAGCCATATGGGGTTGCTGGCCAGTGGTGCATTGAGTGAGCGGAACAGCCACTCGTCGAAAATCACACACAGCATCTGACCCGTAGGCCATAACCAGAAAGCCAGTAGCGCCAATGGCACTACGTTACACAGAACCAGCCGGCCGAGGTTCCACCTTGATTGGAACAAACCCGGATTGTTCATAAAATGCCTCCCGTGGCTGAACATTTCGCACCAAATGGGTGCGAAGAAGCGCGGGATTTTCATCTTTCGTAACCATTTTGTCATCAATTCAGATACCCAGACCTATGACCGATCTCCCGGATACCGACTACACCCAACGCTTCATCTTCGATGACAGCGACACTCGCGGCGAACTGGTTGCGCTGGAACGCAGCTACGCCGAAGTCCTCGCCAAGCACCCGTACCCGGAGCCGGTCGCGCAATTGCTGGGCGAACTGATGGCGGCCGCCTCGTTGCTGGTGGGCACCCTGAAATTCGACGGCTTGCTGATTTTGCAGGCGCGCTCCGAAGGGCCGATTCCGCTGTTGATGATCGAGTGCTCCAGTGAGCGCGAGATCCGTGGTCTGGCGCGTTATAACGCCGAGCAGATCGCCGCAGATGCCACCCTTGCCGACCTGATGCCGGGCGGTGATCTGACCCTGACTGTCGACCCGACGATCGGCCAGCGTTATCAGGGCATCGTCGACCTTGATGGCGAAACCTTGTCGGAATGCTTCACCAATTATTTCGTCATGTCGCAACAGGTCGGCACGCGCTTCAAACTGTTCGCCGACGGTCGTCGTGCTCGTGGAATGCTGCTGCAACAACTGCCGGCCGACCGTCTGAAAGACGAAGAAGAGCGCGCCGACAGCTGGCAGCACATTACCGCGCTGGCCAGCACCCTGACCGCTGATGAACTGTTGAGCCTGGACAACGAAACCGTCCTGCATCGCCTCTACCATGAAGAGCAAGTGCGCCTGTTTGATGTGCAGAACCTGCGCTTCCGTTGCAGCTGTTCGCGGGAACGCTCGGGCAATGCGCTGGTCAGTCTGGGTCTGGAAGATGCACAGGCGCTGGTGGTCGAACGCGGTGGCGAAGTCGAGATCGATTGCCAGTTCTGCAACCAGCGATACCTGTTCGATGCAGCCGATATTGCTCAATTGTTCGCTGGCGCGGGCGTCGACACGCCGTCAGATACCCGGCACTAAAACGGTTCAGCGCAGGTAAATTCACTGCGTAACGACGGAATTTCGCCGTTACGACGGGAGGACCCTACTCTTTTTGGGCTTTTCTGGCATAATCCGGCCCACTTTTTTCGCGGTAGTAGTGCACGACTTTCTACTACAAAACGTTTGGAGCACACTCGGCCACTGGCCGACGGGGAACCTCATGACGCAAGCCAATAACGCCGTGTACACCGATCTGAGTGTTGATGATCTGGTAAAAGAAGCCCTGAACCGCGGTGAGGGCGAGCTTGCCGATACCGGCGCTCTGGTTGTTCGCACTGGTCACCGCACCGGTCGTTCGCCTGTTGACCGTTTCATCGTTGAAGAGCCTTCCACCCAGGCCGCTATCGCCTGGGGCCCGATCAACCGCAAGTTCCCGGCCGAAAAGTTCGACGCGCTGTGGGCTCGTGTCGAGGCGTTCAACAACGCGCAAGAGCACTTTGTTTCCCACGTGCATGTAGGTGCGGCTGAAGATCACTACCTGGCCGTGAAAATGACCACCCAGACTGCCTGGCAGAACCTGTTCGGTCGTTGCCTGTTTATCAACCCGGCCCAGTACAACCCGGCTGGCCGTGAAGAGTGGCAAGTACTCAACGTTGCCAACTTCGAGTGCGTGCCTGAGCGTGACGGCACCAACTCCGACGGTTGCGTGATCCTCAACTTCGCCCAGAAGAAAGTGCTGATCGCCGGCATGCGTTACGCCGGTGAAATGAAGAAAGCCATGTTCTCCGTGCAGAACTTCCTGCTGCCGGCCGCTGACGTGCTGCCTATGCACTGCGCTGCCAACATCGGCGAAGAAGGCGACGTGACCCTGTTCTTCGGTCTGTCGGGCACCGGTAAAACCACCCTGTCGGCCGATGAAAGCCGTTACCTGATCGGTGACGACGAACACGGCTGGGGCGAAGGCGTGGTGTTCAACATCGAAGGCGGTTGCTATGCCAAGTGCATCGACCTGTCCGAGAAGAACGAGCCGGTCATCTGGAAAGCCATCAAGCACGGCGCAGTCCTGGAAAACGTGGTCATCGACGACGCCAAGCACGCCGACTACGCCGATGTCAGCTTGACCCAGAACAGCCGCGCTGCCTACCCGCTGGAGCACGTTGCCAAGCGTTCCGAGAAGAACCTGGGTGGCGAGCCAAACGCTGTGATCTTCCTGACTTGCGACCTGACCGGCGTACTGCCGCCAGTGTCGATCCTCAACGAAGAACAAGCGGCCTACCACTTCCTGTCCGGCTACACCGCGCTGGTGGGCTCGACTGAAATGGGTTCGGGCAGCGGCATCAAGTCGACCTTCTCCACCTGCTTCGGCGCACCGTTTTTCCCGCGCCCGGCCGGCGAATACGCCGAGCTGCTGATCAAGCGCATCCGAGGCTTCGGCTCCAAGGTCTATTTGGTCAACACCGGCTGGACCGGCGGTGGCTACGGCGTCGGCAAACGCTTCAACATCCCGACCACCCGCGCAGTGATCGCAGCGATCCAGAGCGGCGCGCTGATCGGTGCCGCCACCGAGCACCTGGACACCATCAACCTCGACGTGCCACTGGCCGTACCGGGCGTTGAAACCAACCTGCTCAACCCACGCAACACTTGGGCTGACAAGGCTGCATACGACGAGGCTGCCAAGGCATTGGCCGGTCTGTTCATCGAGAACTTCAAAAAGTTCGAAGTGAGCGACGCGATCAAGGCTGCGGGTCCGAAGTTGTAAGATCGGTTTGTAGCGCATGAAAAAGCCGCCTCTTGGGGCGGCTTTTTTGTGGGGGCTGGTTTAGCTGTCGTTATCGGCTTAACTGCCATTATTCCCGCAGAATTTGGGGTAAACGGCCAGAATAGTGCCACTTAAGAGCCAGACGCTTCCAGAATCTACTTCGTCTTTATGGCCATTGCCGTTTGGTATGCACCACTCGCAAAATCTCTACAAAATCTTTGTCAATTTTATAGATCCTCAATTGCTTCTAAGTGAAGCCACCGCATCGTGACCAAGCGACAGGAGGCGACTGTGTCCGGGTTGGTCAACCGGTGAGGATCGTGCACATACCCGGCACACCCGAAGGTGTCCCAAACACAGTCACCATAAACTGCAGGCAATTGAGTGCCCGCAGCATACAGCGCATGCGTATACAAGATCTAATCGGGTGACCAAGCCCGAGCCGCTGATTTGGCAGCGACAGTCACGACTATAGGTTCACACCCTCAAGCCTCGATAGGCGACAAAGATTCTGATCCTGTAGGAACCGGACGAAGATTTTGCAGGACGTCGCTATCGTTCGATCAACACTTTTCAACGTAAATGCGCATACGCCGAAATATCCAGCACACTGGTCGCCAGCCCGGTTGCTGGCGTGTAAATTGCGCCTTTGACGGTCGAGAACGGAACGCCTTTGCTGCCCAGCGAAACGTAGCGCTCACCCTTGTCCAGTTCGGTGAAGTAGGTGTAGGAAAGGTTGTGCATCAGTTTGTATTTCGCTTCGTCGCGAACGACGTTGGCGGTGAGCGTTTTCAGGTCGGCGTCGCTGAGGTTAAGCGTTTTCGTCAGAGATACGCCCCAACGCTTGAGACATGTTTCGGCGAAATGCCGGACGATACGGCCAGGATCGACGAGCGCCTTCAAATCGCTGCTGTTGGTCGGCACGCCGCCACCGGCGGTGGCGTTGCCGGCCAGGGTGGCGTGGCGGCCGGCCATCGGATAGACAGAGGTTTTGGTCCCCGTGGCGGTTTGCGGGATCACGCAGCTGAAGCCTTTGGAGCGCTCGTCGCGGGCGTAGAAAGCGACGTATTCCTTGACGTTGGTGGCCAGTTTGACCCGCTCATCTTGAAAATTGCTGATTCCGGGGACTGGATCAATTGCAAAAATGTTCACCGGGATATTTTTCAGTGCGCTGTCCTTGAACATTGCATTGGCCAACATATGGCAACTAATACCGCCGCGGCTCCAGCCGACCAGATTAACTTTGGTCGGGATGACGTTGTCTTTACGAAAGGTCTTTATGATTTGTTCCTGTAATTTTTGCTGGGTAACACTACGATCGCCGTAGTTGTATTTACGCCAGAACCAGGAGCCTTCAACCTTTACATCTTCAATAGGAATACCGGCAGCCTTCAGGCGGTTGTATTCCGCTTCGGTCAGTTGCTGGCGCTGCCAGTCGCATTTGCCTTTGATGATGTTCATGGCGTGCTGGACGTTTTCTTCCCAACCCTTGCCAAACAAGGTGCCGCTCAAATCGTATTCCTTGGTTTCGGTAAACAGGTCATCGGCTTGCAGGTTGCCACTGCCGGGGCCGTCGACCACGATCCACTCCGCGAACTCGCGGCCGGTATGATGCGAGGCCAAGGTCGAAACGATTTCACCGTCCCAGAAGTTTGCATGGTTAGTATCAAATTTGTTGGAGCCAGTGCCACAAAAAAAGATGGTTAAAACTGTCATGGTGTTGCCCTTGGTTGATGTAAGAGCAACAACTTAGTGTTGATAAGATGAATAAATAAAGCGATGTGTTGTTTCCGGGTTTGTAGTGTTGAAGTTGGTTTTGCTCAGGAAGGCGTTTGCTTGGCAACTTCAAGCAGGTCGCAGCCATCCTTAATCAATAAATAAAGTGCGTTGACGATGTTCGGTATATCTTTTACGTCAGATTGTTTGAAACACAAACAATAGAGCGTTTCCAGCAAATCGCTGGCGGCGCGCAGACGCTGGTCGGCAGCATCGAGCAGGTCGCTGTGGCTGGCGTGAGTGTCGATGACCAATACAGGGTTTTCGCTGTAGCAAGTCTTGAGCGGGCGATAGCGGATGATCATGGTGAGGCGGGTCCTTTGCAAAGACGCTCGTTCGGGCCGATAGGGTATTTCAGCCGCGCCGGCCACTATAGAAGGGCGTTACGCAGCCGAACAAGACCGCCGAAGTGGATAGAGTTCGTAGGGGGTTTTCCGTGGTACGGGCATTTGCCCTACGCGTATTCATGGGTTTTTTCAGGCAAAACCCCTAGGTGAAAAATTTCCTACGGGTTTGTCAGGCGCTTCGCAGTAAACCTCTGTATGGTGCGCGCCAGAATCTGTAGGGCGTTTCCAAACGTCCGATACGCGCTTAAAGGGAATTGAGTATGCAGTGGCTACGAATGGCCTTGATTTTGTTGCTGTGGGTCAGTGGTTGTCGGTTGGTTATCGCCTCCGAGGGTGTAAATGCGCTGGTACGTGCCGATCTGGACCGAACCGGTTGGCCCGATGCCCTTACCAGCCAGGCGAGTATCGACACCGCGTCTCGTGCTGAAGTACTGATGTTCGGCAAGGTTCTTCTGGCCAGTGAGGCCCTGGACGAATCGAAGCTGAAGCAACGGCTTGGCGTTGCACAATTGCAGCTCAAGTCGATCAGACAAGTGCGCAATGGCTTGTGGGATCGTCTTCTCAACACCTATCGGCAGGCCAGTGTGAGTTGCGATGAGCAAATGTTTTGTCCACGGGTTCGCAGTGTTGTCGAGTTGCGTCAGTTGGCAGCGGCGTTCACCGGTGACGTCAGCCCTGCCCATGCACTGTGGGCGGCCAGGAGTCAGAGCGTGCATGCGCGGGAACTTGACGAGCAATTGCGAGTGGCGGTGTTGGTGCCCTGAGTGGGGCTATGCACTCGGGCCTGGATGCGCTGGCGCGAGGGTCGCGAGCAGTGGCAGGTCATCGGGAATCTGCATGCAGCCGCCCAGCACCAGGGCGCTGATAAGAAGGGCTACGGTTAACTTCAATGTGTGCGGCATGTTGATTCCTTGGTGAGATCCCGCGCGCACCAGCCGTCCTGGCGTGATGCGGTTAACGCAGGGAAAGGAGGCACGTTAGCGTCCTGCCGGCGTACTCGGCGATAAACAAATCGTGTCGGTTGTTTGCTCTGATTGCAGAGCGATCGGGCTGTATCATCCCGTATTGAATTGACCCCGGCCTTTTCTCGACTCGCTGCGATCGCCCGCTAGGCTGTTGGCATCACAGCGGTCAACGGAGTGACAGCGCATGCACAACACCCTGGAACAGGTTTTCGGTTATCCACAGTTTCGACCTGGGCAGGAGGCGGCGATCAGCGCTGTGCTGGCCGGGCGCTCGGCAGCGGCGATTTTTCCCACCGGTTCCGGCAAGTCGCTTTGCTATCAGGTGCCGGCGCTGTTGCTGCCGCATCTGACCCTGGTGGTCTCGCCGTTACTGGCGCTGATGCAGGACCAACTGACGTTCCTCAAACGTCACGGTATCAGTGCCGGCAGCATCGATTCGGCACAAAGCCGGGATGACGCCAATGATGTGATGGCTCGCGCCCGTTCGGGTGAATTGAAGATTCTGATGATCTCGGTGGAGCGCCTGAAGAACGAGCGCTTCCGCAACTTTTTGCAGCAGGTGCCGATCTCGCTGCTGGTGGTCGACGAGGCGCATTGCATCTCGGAGTGGGGCCACAACTTCCGCCCCGACTATCTGAAACTGCCGGACTACCAGCGCCAGTTCAATATCCCGCAAACCCTGCTGCTGACGGCCACGGCGACGCCGAAAGTGATTGCCGACATGCAGGCCAAATTTGCCATCGCTGAAGCCGATGTGGTGACCACCGGTTTCTACCGGCCCAACCTCAATCTGCTGGTGGAACCGGTGCGCGGTCAGGACAAGCGCCGACGCCTGGTGCAATGGATGAGTGAGCGCGCGGGGCAGCCGAGCATCGTCTACGTCACCTTGCAAAAAACCGCCGAGCACATCGCCGAGCATCTTGGGCGCAACGGCATTCAAGCCGAGGCGTATCACGCCGGATTACCGCACGATCAACGCGAGGGCATACAGAAGCGCTTCATGGCCGGGCAATCCAATTGCATCGTCGCAACCATTGCTTTCGGCATGGGCATCGACAAGAGCGACATCCGCAACGTGGTGCATTTCGACCTGCCCAAATCCATCGAAAACTACAGTCAGGAAATCGGTCGTGCCGGCCGTGACGGACAGCCCTCGGACTGTCTGGTACTGGCCAATCGTGACAGCCTCAACGTGCTGGAAAACTTCGTTTACGGCGACACCCCGGAGCGCGAAGGGATTCGTGGTGTGCTGGAGGAAATGCAGGCTGCTGCGCCAGAAGGACAGTGGGAGTTTCTGCTCGGGCCGCTGGCCGATCAAAGCAACATTCGCTCGTTGCCGCTCAAGACACTGCTGGTGCAACTGGAGCTGCGAGGCCTGATCGCGCCGCGCTATGCGTATTACGCCGAGTACCGTTTCAAATACCTGCTGGAACCGGATGCGTTGCTTGAGCGTTTCGAAGGTGAGCGCAGGAATTTTGTCGCGGCGATCATCCAGACCTCCAGCCGCGCACGCACCTGGGCCACGGTGAATTTCGAAGCGATGTACACGCAGTATTCGGCTGAGCGCAATCGGGTGGTGACGGCGCTGGATTACTTTCAGGAGAAAGGCTGGGTCGAGCTTGAGAGCAAGCAGATGACCGAGGTCTACAACGTGCTGCACAGTGACTTCGACAGCGCGGTGTTGAGCGCTGAGTTACACGAGTATTTCACGGGGCATGAGCAGACTGAAATCGCCCGGATTCACGCGATGCTCGAGCTGTTTGCCACCGAGCGCTGCCTGGGTTATCGCCTGGCCGAGTACTTCGGCGACCACAACGCGCCCGAGCAGTGCGGGCACTGTTCGGTGTGTCATGGGGAGATTGCGCGTCTGCCGCCTCCACCGGAATTGCCGGCGCTTGTGGATAAGAATTTCGCATCGCTGTGCGGTGATTTTATCCACAGACACGAACAGCACACTGGTAGTGCGCCGACGGCAGAGCGGCTGACGCGGTTTCTGTGCGGGATCAGTGTGCCGCTGTTCACCAGGCTCAAGGCGCGGACGATTTCCGGGTATGCGGCGTTGGAAGAGTATCCGTACGCCGAAGTCCGCAGCTGGGCTGACAGTCATTTGCCCGGATGAACGCTGACCCTCGGCCTGCATCCATGCGCTGAATGTCGCTCATCACGGTAATAAACTTCAAAAACACCCGGTGCATGACTATGGTGAAGGCTGTCTTCGGATCGCCAACAAGAGAACAACATGAGCCAGACATCCTTCGATATTCAGCAAGCTGCCGTGATTGGCGCGGGCACCATGGGCCGTGGCATTGTCATGTGCCTGGCCAATGCCGGCATCGCTGTGCAGTGGGTTGATAACAATCCGCAGATGCTTGAGCAGGCGCTGGGCACGGTAGCGGACACTTATGCACACAACGTGCGGCAGGGCCGGATCGATCAGGTCGAAGCGGATGCACGTATTGCACGGATCAGCACGGCGGCCGATTACGCGGCGATCCGTAATGTCGATCTGGTGATCGAAGCGGTGTACGAAAACCTTGAGCTCAAGCAGAAGATCTTTCGCGAACTGGATGGCCTGCTCAAACCTGAAGCATTGTTGGCGAGTAATACGTCGGCGCTGGATATCGATGCGATTGCCGCGGCTACCCGGCGTCCAGCGCAAGTGCTGGGCCTGCACTTCTTCAGCCCGGCGCACATCATGAAACTGCTGGAAATCGTCCGCGGTGCGCAGACTTCACCGGCGGTTTTGGAGGCTGCGCTGACACTGGGCAAACGCATGGGCAAAGTCAGTGTGGTGTCGGGCAACTGCCATGGTTTTATCGGCAATCGCATGCTGCATCCGTATGTGCTGGAGGCACGCAAGATGCTGCTCGAAGGCGCTTATCCGCAGCAGGTGGACGCGGCGTTGCAGGGGTTTGGTTTTGCCATGGGGCCGTTTCGCATGTACGACGTGGTCGGTATCGATCTCGAATGGCGTGCCCGTGAGCTGGTCGGCATCGGTCAGGACGCGCCTGAGGTTCAAGTGGATAACCGATTGTGCGAGCTGGGCCGATTTGGCCAGAAGTCCGGTAACGGTTATTACCATTACGAACCGGGCAGCCGTCAGGCTGAGCATGACCCTGAGGTCGATGCGCTGGTGTTGCGGGTCAGTGAGGAGTTGGGCTTCCAGCGTCGTGAGATCGGTCCGGAGGAAATTCTCGAGCGTTGCCTGTTGGCGCTGGTCAACGAGGGCGCAAAGATTCTGCAGGAAGATATTGCCGAGTCGGCGCATGACATTGATCTGGTGTATCTGAACGGTTATGGCTTCCCGGCAGACAAAGGCGGGCCAATGGCGTGGGCAGATCAACAGGGGCTGGCGGATATTCATCAGCGCTTGCTGGCGCTGGAGACGCGGCAGGGCGATCAGTGGAAACCTGCGCGGTTGATTGACGAGCTGGCGGTGCAAGGGAAGGGGTTTGCCGATCGTTAAGATCCGGCGGCGTTCCGACGAAGACCACGCCGCGGATTTAGCCTTAGACTGCTCACAAAACTTCATGGATCAATGCCGATGTCCAACCCGATGCCCCAACGCACCGACTACCCGCACTTCCAGCCCATCACCACGCGCTGGCACGACAACGATGCCTACGGGCATGTGAATAACGTCACCTATTACAGCTTCTTCGACACAGCGGTGAATACCTACCTGATCCAGGTCGGTGGTCTGGATATTCATGACGGTGAGGTGGTGGGGTTCGTGGTCAGTTCGGCCTGTGACTATTTTGCCTCGATTGCTTTTCCGGACCTGATCGAGATTGGTCTGCGGGTCGGCAAGCTGGGCAACAGTTCGGTGCAATACGAGCTGGCGGTGTTCAAGGTCGGTGAAAGCGAGGCGTGTGCAGCGGGACGTTTTGTCCATGTGTTCGTGGATCGAACGTCCAATCAACCGGTACCGATTCCAGGTAGATTGCGTGATGCGTTGGGACGCCTGGTGGTTTGAATCCGGGCAAAAAAAATCGCAGCCCCAGGGCTGCGATTTTTGCTTTCCCGCTTAACGCAACGCGTTAGTCGCGATAGTAGCGGTGATGCTTGCGATGGCCGTAGGCATGGCCGCGACCACGATGTTCGTCGCGGTAGTAGCGACGGTCGTCACGGCCACGATCGTAATGACGACCTTCGTCATTGCTCTGGTTGCCCATGTAGTTGCCCAGCGCGCCACCGGCGCCGCCACCTGCTGCGGCGCCGATCAGGCTGCCGGTGGTGCCGCCCATGCTGCGGCCAACCACGTTACCGCCGGCTGCACCCAACGCACCGCCAATGGCTGCTTCACCACGGCTGTGTTTGTTGGCGCCCACCGCGCTACCACCCGCGCCGCCCAGGGCTGCGCCAATGGTTGAACCTGTGCTGCCGCCTAAAGACTGACCGACGACCGAGCCAAGAACCCCGCCCAATGCGCCGCCCACGCCTGCTTCGGCGGTGCCTCCGGCAGAAGCGAAGCCACTGACCAGGCCAAGGGACAACAAGAGAATCGAGGAGAACTTCATAGATGAGCCTCAAAGGGATGACGGCGCGATCCTGAGGCTGTGTAACAAGGCTGACAATCGAAATCCGACGAATAACACGACCTGTATACAATTATGCAAGTTGCTGTTTTAACTGCGGAACTTAAGCGATTTTTGCCAGTCTTTAGCTACTTCGGACAGGCCGCTTTTGTAAAAAAGCGGCCTTTTTTGTGGGCGCTTGAAAGGTGCAGGGTACAAAGAATTGCGTTGAATGAGCCACCGCTATCGCGAGCAGGCTCACTCCTACAGATAGAACACAGTTCAACTGTCGGAGTGAGCCTGCTCGCGATAGCAAGGGTGCTGACAGCGCTTTACGCGGACTTGGCCATGATCAACCCGGTCTCACTCGCTGCCTCGAGCCGGATCGCAATGAACTTCGACGTCGGCGTATGGCTGCCTTCCCCGGTGCTTTCCAGCGGCACCAGCGGATTCACTTCCGGGTAATAGGCCGCTGCCTGCCCCGCCGGAATATCAAACGCCAGCAAGGTAAAGCCCTTCACCCGACGCTCACGACCATCGTCCCACAGCGACACGATGTCGGCCTTCTGCCCCGGACGGAAGCCCAGGCGAATGATGTCGGCCTCGTTGGCGAACAGCACATCGCGCTGGCCCTTGACCCCGCGATAACGGTCGTCGAGACCATAGATCGTGGTGTTGTACTGATCGTGGGAACGCATCGATTGCAGGATCAGATCCGGCAGTTGCCCGGTGGCGCGGGTGCGTTCGTGCACCAGATCCTTGGGCAGCATGTTGGCGCGGAAATTGGCCCGGCCCGATGAGGTACTCCATTTGCGCGCGCCGGCCGAGTTGCCGAGGTAGAAACCACCTGGGTTTTTGACCTTCTCGTTGAAGTCCTTGAAGCCTGGAATGGTGTCGGCGATCAGGTCGCGGATGCGTCGGTAGTCGGCCACCAGCCAGTTCCAGTCCACCGGTTTGCTGCCCAGCGTGGCGGCGGCGATACCGGCGATGATCGCCGGTTCCGAGCGCATCTGGTTCGACAGCGGCTGCAACTGGCCGTTGGAGGCGTGAACCATGCTGAAGGAGTCTTCCACGGTGACCGCTTGCGGGCCTTCGGTCTGGATGTCGATGTCGGTACGACCCAGGCACGGCAGAATCAAAGCGTCTTTACCGTGGGCCAGATGGCTGCGGTTGAGCTTGGTGCTGATCTGCACGGTCAGGTCGCAATTGCTCAGCGCCGCGAAGGTGCGCGGGCTGTCCGGTGTGGCCTGGGCGAAGTTGCCACCCAAACCGATAAAGACCTTGGCGCGGCCCTCGGCCATGGCGTGAATCGCCTCGACCACATTGTGCCCGTTCTCACGTGGCACCTTGAACTGAAAGCGCCGTTCCAGCGAGTCGAGGAAGGCCACCGGCGGGCGCTCGTTGATGCCCATGGTGCGGTCGCCCTGCACGTTACTGTGGCCGCGTACCGGGCACAGACCGGCGCCGGGTTTGCCGATGTTGCCGCGCAGCAGCATCAGGTTGGCGATTTCCTGGATGGTCGGCACCGAGTGGCGATGCTGGGTGATGCCCATCGCCCAGCACATGATCACGTTCTTGCCCTTGGCATACATGCGCGCGGCTTGCTCGATTTCCACCAACGTCAGGCCGGATTGCTCGACGATCTGCTCCCACGGCGTGTCATCGACCACGCCGAGGTACTCCAGCACGTTGGCGCTGTGGGCATTGAGGAAGTCGTGATCGAACACCGCCGGGGCGCCAGCCTTCTGCGCATCGCGCTCCCATTGCAGAAGGAACTTGGCCATGCCGCGCAGCAGCGCCATGTCGCCGCCCAGTGCCGGACGGAAGTACGCGGTGTTGGTCGGCTTGTCGCCGTTGGTGAGCATTTCGATCGGGTGCTGCGGGTGCTGGAAACGTTCCAGTCCACGCTCTTTCAACGGGTTGATGCACACCACTTGCGCGCCGCGTTTCACCGCTTCACGCAGCGGTTCGAGCATCCGTGGATGGTTGGTGCCGGGGTTCTGGCCCCAGACGAAAATCGCGTCAGCGTGTTCGAAGTCGTCGAAGGTCACGGTGCCTTTGCCGACGCCAACGCTCTGCGCCAACGCCACACCGCTGGCCTCGTGGCACATGTTCGAGCAGTCGGGGAAATTGTTGGTGCCGTAGGAGCGCACGAACAGCTGATACAGGTACGCCGCTTCGTTGCTGGCCCGGCCCGAGGTGTAGAACTCGGCTTGATCCGGGCTCGACAGGGCTTGCAGGTGCTTGCCGATCAGGGCGAAGGCGTCGTCCCAGGCAATGGGTTTGTAGCGGTCGGTCTGGGCGTCGTAGACCATCGGTTCGGTCAGGCGGCCCTGGTATTCAAGCCAGTAGTCGCTCTGCTCCAGCAGCGCGGTCACGCTGTGTTTGGCGAAGAATTTGCCGTCCACCCGGCGTTTGGTCGCTTCCCAGTTCACCGCTTTGGCGCCGTTCTCGCAGAACTTGACCATGCCGCTTTCCGGCGAATCGCCCCACGCGCAGCCCGGGCAGTCGAAGCCGCCGTTCTGGTTGGTCTTGAGCATCATGCGCAGGTTCTTCAGCGCGTTGTCGCTGGTCAACCAGGCCTGGGCCACACTGATCAGGGCACCCCAGCCACCGGCGGCACCCTTGTAGGGTTTGTAGCGCGGGACGGGTTTCTGGTCGGCTTGATGATGTTGGCTCACGCTTGATTCTCCATCGCTGGGCTGTAGACCCGCGGCGCATTCTTCTGCGGCAGGTGGATGAGATTGAGGTTGTGGCGACGGGCCCATTGCACGGCAAGGCCCGTGGGTGCGGACAGGCTGACCAGGGTCTGGATGCCGGCGCGCAGGACTTTCTGGATCAATTCGAGGCTGCAACGGCTGGTGACGATCGCCAGGCCACCGTCTGTGGATATCTTTTGGCGGATCAGGCCGCCGATCAGCTTGTCGAGGGCGTTGTGCCGGCCGATGTCTTCGCGACCCAGCAGCAATTCACCGCTGGCATTCATGAACACCGCCGCGTGTACCGCGCCGCAGTGCTGGCCGAGTGGCTGGAACGCGCCGATGCGCTGGCGCAGGCCGTCGAGCCATGCGGCGGGCGGCAACGGTGCGCCGGGCAACACGTTAAGGTCGGGCAACGCCTGTTCCACCGCCTCGACGCCGCACAATCCGCAGCCGCTGGTGCCGGCGAGTTGCCGACGCTGTTGCTTGAGGTTCCAGAATGCGCGGTTGGCGATGGTCACTTGCGCGTATTGCGCGGAGCCTGCGCCGGTCAGTTGCAGGTCATAGATGTCGCTGGCGTCCTCGATGATGCCGCTGCCGAGGCTGAAGCCGACGATGAAGTCTTCCAGATCCGTTGGCGTCACCAGCATCACGGCCTGGCTGATGCCGTTGTAGGCAATCGCCAACGCAACTTCCTCGGCGAGCGCGGTGCTGGCCGATTCCACAAGGGGCAGGTCACTGTAGCTGTAAGTCTGGCTGGCGGCGGGCGCGGGCGTTTCGAGTGCAGGCGCCGCGCAGGCTGGGCGCTTGGCGTTCATGGCATCACCGACGGATTGATCAACGCTAAGACTAGGCGCGGCAACTTGTCGCGTCTAATCGCTACTGTCGATCTATTGATAGATGGCGTCGATCAAGCTGTCGATGCAGACCTCGGCCAACACTGAACGCGGGGCCTCACGACGCCTGATCAGGCCCGGAGGGCGAGGGTCTGTGGGGGGCGATCGGTTGAAGTCGCCGGTGATCGGTGCGTTTTCCCGACCTCCATGCACAGCTTGTAACAATTGATGCGCTGTCACTGCTGCGAAGGGGGCAGGCCCCGGTGACGGGTGGGTCATTGGTCAGTCTGGAACCGCTTTTGTTTGGTGTGGTCTAGGCTTGGGCGTCTGGAACCCAAATCAAGGAGTGTGCGCTATGAGTATTTTTAGCTTTGTGAAAGAAGCCGGCGAAAAACTGATCGACCTGTTGACCCCGGGCAACGCCAATGCCAGCGAGCAGTTGAAGGAACATATCAGCAAGGTCGGGTTGGGCAATCCGAATGTTCAGGCGACCGTGGACGGCGACAAGGTCACGGTTACCGGTGACGTAGCGAGCCAGGAGGAGAAGGAAAAGATTCTGCTGGCGGTGGGTAATATTGCCGGTGTTGGCAGTGTGGATGACCAGATCACGGTGACCGGTCCGGTGGTGGTGGCTGCCGAGTTTGTTGAAGTTAAGGCCGGGGACACTCTTAGTGCGATCTCGCTGCGGGTTTATGGCAATGCCAACCAGTACGAAAAGATCTTCGAGGCCAACAAACCGATGCTCAAGGATGTGAACAAGATTTATCCAGGGCAGAAGCTTCGTATTCCGAAGTAATCCTCAAGTTCGCTAGCGCCAGCAGGCTCGCCCCACATCGGACTGCATTTCAATGCAGGAGCGAGCCTGCTCGGGAATGGGCCAACCCGTCTCAAAGCCCGATGATCAACTCGCGATAATCCTCGACCGCCGCAAACTCGGCGGTGTCCTTCGGCCCTTTGCGGCTGTCCGGCTCTTTGACCGCCAGTAGATGCGCCACACCAAAACTTCGCGCACTGCGCAGGATCGGCAGGGTGTCATCGATAAACAGGCTGCGCGCCGGATCAAAGTCGATGTCTGCCTGCAAGGCATCCCAGAACTGTGGATTCTCCTTGGGGAAACCGTAATCGTGGGAGCTGATCAGCCGTTCGAAATACGGCGCCAGTTCAACCCGCTCCAGTTTCAGCGACAGTGAATCGCGGTGTGCGTTGGTGATCATGATCACCCGTTTGCCAGCCTGTTTGATCGTTTGCAGAAACGTGTCGGCATCCGGACGCAGCGCGATCAGGTGCGCGGTTTCCAGTTTCAGTTCACGCACCGAGAGTTTCAGTTCGGTGCTCCAGAAGTCCAGGCAATACCACTGCAGCTGACCGGCATGGCGCTCGAACAGCGGCTGCAACTCCATGTCGGCCATGGCCCGGCTGACACCGTGCAGTTCGGCGTAGCGCTGGGGCAGGTGTTCCAGCCAGAAATGGTTGTCGAAGTGCAGATCCAGCAACGTACCGTCCATGTCCAGCAGGACGGTATCGATGTCAGACCAGGGTAAAGAAGGCATGGCAACGTCTCGAGCGGTAGAAAGATATCCGACACAAACAATCGGGAAAGCCGCGTTATAGTAGCGCGTTCACGCCAAGGAGCTTTGCATGCGCCAGAAACCCACTGTACTCGCCCGCGAGATCGTCGCCACCAGTCGCCTGTTTTGCGTCGAAGAACTGAAGCTGCGTTTTTCCAATGGCGTGGAGCGCACCTACGAGCGTCTGGTCG
Organism: Pseudomonas sp. AD21; assembly: GCF_002878485.1. NCBI lineage: Bacteria > Pseudomonadati > Pseudomonadota > Gammaproteobacteria > Pseudomonadales > Pseudomonadaceae > Pseudomonas > Pseudomonas sp. AD21. Next base: position 52,830 of record NZ_NQYG01000005.1, on the reverse strand, counting down.
GCAAAGGTGCGGGCTATGGCGCGGTGATGATCGTGGCGATGCTCGACAGCGAACACGCGGTGCTGGTCGAGGAATATTGCGGCGGCACTGACGAATACGAACTGTCCCTGCCCAAAGGCTTGATCGAGCCGGGTGAGGATGTGCTGGCAGCGGCCGAGCGCGAGCTCAAGGAAGAGGCCGGTTTTGGCGCCCGCCAACTGGAGCACCTGACCGAGCTGTCGCTGTCGCCCGGTTACATGAGCCAGAAGATTCAGGTGGTGCTGGCCACCGATCTCTACGAAGAGCGCCTGGAGGGCGACGAGCCCGAGCCGATGCGGGTCGACAAGGTCAACCTGCGTGAACTGGTGGCGCTGGCGCAAAATCCGCAATTTACCGAAGGTCGTGCCTTGGCGGCACTGTATCTGGCCCGTGATCTGCTGACGCAACGCGGGTTCTTTCAGGCATGAGTGAGACGTCGATGAGTTTTCCCCACCCGTTGATGGCGCCGGTGATTGAGCTGGCATTGCGAGCTGGCGAGGCGATCCTGCCGTTTTGGCGCGCCGGTGTTGAAGTCACCGCGAAGTCCGATGATTCCCCGGTGACAGCGGCAGACCTGGCTGCGCACCATGTGATCGTGGCCGGACTCACCGTGCTGGATTCCAGCATTCCGATTCTTTCCGAAGAAGACGCCGACATCCCGCAGAGTGTGCGTGCCGGGTGGCAGCGCTGGTGGTTGGTGGATCCGCTGGATGGCACCAAGGAATTCATCAGTGGCAGTGAAGAATTCACCGTCAACATCGCCCTGATCGAAAACGGTCGGGTAGTGTTTGGTGTGGTATCGATGCCGACCAGTGGCCGGTTTTATGTGGGCGGTGCCGGTCTTGGCGCGTGGCGCGGCGACAAGGACGCAACGCCGATCGCGATTCAAGTGCGGGATGTGCTCGCCCCCGATGAAGCGTTCACCGTGGTGGCGAGCCGTCGGCACTCGAGTCCGGAGCAGGAGCGCCTGCTCGCCGGTTTGAGCGCCAGCCTGGGCGAGTTGCAACTGGCAAACATCGGCAGTTCGCTGAAGTTTTGTCTGTTGGCCGAAGGTGCCGCGGATTGTTACCCAAGACTGGCGCCGACTTCGCAATGGGACACCGCTGCGGCGCAGGGCGTGCTCGAAGGTGCTGGCGGCGAGGTATTGGATCTGCAGGGCGAAGCGTTTTGTTATCCGGCGCGGGAATCGCTGCTCAATGAATTCTTTCTGGCGCTGCCGGCGAAAGCGGCGTGGCGCGCAAGGCTACTGGAACTGGCCCGCTCCTGAGTCCTGCATACAGCATTGTAGTGAGGGGACTTATCCCCGATGGACCGCGTAGCGGTCCCAATCTACGTACGACATGAATTGCGACTGCTGCGCAGCCGGTCGGGGGTAAATCCCCTCGCCACAAGTGATAGGTGCATCACTGAAGACTCAGCGGTGCAGAACGTACTGCCCGCTGAAGGTCACCGCATCCTCATCACTACCGGCATTGACGATCCGTGTATTGAGCGTCAACCGTGCCCGTCCGTAACGCCGATACATCGCCAGAAATTTCTTCCACACCGCCGCTTCGGGTGCCGGGCAAATCGCCGTGGCGTCGCCGGTCACCGGCAGCGGATAGCTGATCTGCCCTTCCTGAATCACGATGTGCCCGTCTTCGACGCCTTCATCCTTGAGGCGCAAATGCAGCCAGCCCCAACCTGCCAGCACCGCACCACAGTAGAGGCTGGCGCCGAACATGGTGCTCTTGTGATTGACGTTCGGCGCCAACGGCAAGTGCAGGCTCAGCTGTTGCTCACGCCAGTCGAGTACCTTGAGGCCCATCTCGCGGGTCAGCGGAATATCGTGATGCAGCACGGATTCCAGATAGCGGCTGTCGCGGTTCATTCGGTTTCGTCTCCATGGGCGCCACTGTCGGCGAAATTCAACCCGTGCTTGCGCAGCTTGTCGTGCAGGGTCTTGCGCGGAATCCCCAGGGCTTCGGCGAGGCTGCGTACCGAGCTGTGGGCGCGCGCCAGCTCAGCGGCGATCAACGATTTCTCGAAGTTTTCCACTTGCTCGCTCAGGCCTCCGCTGATGACCTCCGCAACAGTGCCGCCGCCCTCGGCGCCGCTGTTATCCAGCGCCAGTTCCAGGCCGAGAGCGAAACGCTCGGCAGCGTTCTGCAGTTCGCGCACGTTGCCCGGCCAGGTGTGGCGCAGCAGCAGGGCGCGTTGCGCCGGTTGCAGTTCATGCGGCGGCAAGCCATGGCGGGCGCTGGCTTCATCGGCGTAATGCTGGAACAGCACCAGTGCGTCTTCGCCGCGTTCGCGCAATGGCGGAATGCGCAGCGGCGCGACGTTCAGGCGGTAATACAAGTCGGCACGAAAGCGCCCCTGATCGGCAGCCTGGCGCAGGTCTTCCTTGGTCGCGGCGATGACGCGGATGTCCAGCGGGATCAACTGATTGCCGCCGAGGCGTTCGACCACACGCTCTTGCAGCATGCGCAGTAGTTTTACCTGCACGTCCATGCTCATGCTTTCGATTTCGTCGAGAAACAGCGTGCCGCCATTGGCGAACTCGAACTTGCCGATCCGGCGTTTCTGCGCGCCGGTGAAGGCGCCTGGCTCATGCCCGAACAGTTCGCTTTCGACCACCGACTCGGCCAGCGCTCCGGCGTTGATCGCCACGAACGGGCCGTTGCGTCGGCTCGACAAGTCGTGCAGCGCACGGGCCACGACTTCTTTGCCGGCGCCGGTTTCACCGAGGATCAACACGTCAGCCTTGGTCGCGGCCAGCGCGCCGATCTGCTCGCGCAGGCGCAACATCGGCGCCGAATGGCCGACCAGTCGGGCACTCAATTCGTTGCGGTCGCTCAGGGCCAGACGCAGGCTGCGGTTGTCCAGCACCAGGCGGCGCAGGGCCAGGGCGCGGCGCACGCTGTCGAGCAGCGCATCGCTGGCGAACGGTTTTTCCAGAAAGTCATAGGCGCCGGCACGCATCGCCTGCACCGCCAGCGGCACGTCGCCGTGGCCGGTGATCAGTAGCACCGGCAGCTCGGGATCCTGAGCGTGCAGTTCGCTCAACAACTCCAGACCGTCCATGCCCGGCATGCGGATGTCGCTGACCACCACACCAGGCCAGTCACGCTCCAGTTGTGCGGCGAGGCCTTTGGCTTCGGACAACGGGAGGATTTTCAGGCCGGCCAGGTCCAGGGTCTGGCCGAGGGCCTGACGCAGGTGCGGATCGTCGTCGATCAACACCACCTGAATGCGATTGTCGATGGTCATGCACTTCGATCCTCGGACGGTTGCAGGCTGACCCCGGGCGCGCCGGCGCGCAGCCGCAGGGTGATCAAGGCGCCACCTTGCTTGTGGTTGGCGAACGACAGTTCACCACCGAAGGCGCGCATCAGGGTTTCACAGATCGCCAGCCCCAGCCCAAGCCCCTGCGTGCGGGTCTTGGTGGTGTAGAAGGGCTCGCTGGCGCGGCCAAGGGCTTCCATGCAGAACCCCGGGCCGTTGTCGCGAATGTACAGATTGACGCCTTCGGCAGTGGATTCGGCACTCAGCCACAGTTTGCGCGGCGGGCCTTTTTCGGTGAGGGCATCGAGGGCGTTAGCCAGCAGGTTGCCGAGCACCTGGCGCAGACGGGTTTCCCCGGCTTCGACCCACAGGGTGGCGGCGGGCAGGTCGCGGATCAATTCGACCTCCATGCTGCGGCGCCGTTTGGCCAGCAACGCCAGCGCATCGTCCAGCGCCGGTTGCAGGGCGACGCTTTCCGGGGCGTGGCGGTCGCGGCGGGCGAAGGCGCGCAGGTGGGCGATGATCGAGGCCATGCGCCCGGTCAGTTCGCTGATCAGTTTGAGGTTGCCGCGAGCATCGTCGGTGCGCTGATGATCGAGCAGCACTTCGGCGTTTTCGGCGTAGCTGCGGATCGCCGCCAGCGGCTGGTTGAGTTCGTGGCTGATGCTTGCCGACATGGTACCCAGCGCCGACAGTTTGCCGGCCTGGACCAGATCGTCCTGGGCGCGTACCAGCTCCTGCTGGGCCTGTTCACGCTCCAGTACTTCCTGCTTGAGACGGCGGTTGAGGCCCTCCAGATCGCTGGTTCGCTCCGCCACTCGACCTTCCAGTTCGCGACGGGCCTTGGCTTCGAACGCGATGCGCTCCAGATAATGCCGGCGGCGCTGCATCATCAATCCGAGCAACAGCATCACCACCAACAGTGTGGCGCCACCGATCGCCACAACGGTTCGCACCGGGCGGTCGATCAGCGTGCGTGGGGCAAGGATGCTGACGCTCCAGCCGGTTTCGGCGATGTCGACGGTTTGGATCAGCCAGGCGCTGTCGCTGAGGTTCAGCGGGCGCGGTTCGCGGGTCGGATAGGGCAGGATGGCGGTGATCGCCGAGCGCTCGGTATCGCTCAAAATTCGGGTCGAACGAAAGCGCCATTCCGGGCGTGAGGTGAGGATGACCACGCCGTTGTGATCGGTCACCAGCAGTTGCTCCGGGGTCTTGCCCCACAGGCTTTCGGTGTGGTCGAGATCGACCTTGATCACCAGCACGCCGATGATTTTTTCGCCGTTGCGCACTGCGGCGGCGAAGAAATAACCGCGTTTGGCCGAAGTAGTGCCAAGGCCGAAGAAACGCCCCAGACGCCCGGCCATGGCTTCGCTGAAATACGGACGGAAAGCGAAATTGCGTCCGACGAAACTGTCATGTTTGTCCCAGTTCGACGCCGCCAGAGTCTGGCCACTGGTGTCCATCAGGTACATGACTTCGGCGCCGGTCTGTGCGGCGATGTTTTTCAGCAGGCGATTGGCGTTGCCTTGGGTGACGCCGTCGTCCGGTGCCCCGAGCACGGCGCGCAGGGCCGGCAGATCGCCGAGAATCTGCGGCAACACTTCATAGCGGTGCAGGGTGCCCAACAGGTTGGCGACATAGAGGTCGAGGGTCTGGCGGTTTTGCCCGGCCAGTTCACTGCGGTAATAGCGCTCGGCCAGATGTTCCAGCGGCCACAGCAGCGGCGCCAGGCACAGGGCCAGCAGAGCGAGGCTGCGCCAGCGGGGCCTGCGGGGAAGAGATGGTTTCATGAGCCGGATGCGCCTGAGTGAACAGGCGCATTATGCCTAGGCTCAGGCGAAGACGTCAGCGTCCTTGAGCAGCGCACCGGCCTGATCCTTGGCCGACAGCTTCGGCGCTTCGTCCAGTTGCCAGTCGATGCCCAAAGCGGGATCGTCCCAGCGAATGCTGCGCTCGGACGATGGATCGTAGTAGTTGGTGGTCTTGTAGAGGAATTCTGCGAACTCGCTCAGCACCACGAAACCATGCGCGAAACCTTCCGGAACCCACAGTTGACGGTGGTTTTCAGCCGACAGGCGGACGGCAACCCATTTGCCAAAGTGCGGCGAGCTGCGACGGATGTCCACGGCCACATCAAGCACTTCACCTGCGGTTACCCGGACCAGTTTGCCTTGGGTGTTCTGCAGTTGGTAATGCAGGCCGCGCAACACACCTTTTTGCGAGCGCGAATGGTTGTCCTGGACGAATTGGGTGTCCAGACCGGTTGCCTCCTGGAACGCCTTGGCATTGAAACTCTCGTAGAAGAAGCCGCGCTCGTCACCAAATACCTTGGGTTCGATGATCAGAACACCGGGCAGATCGGTGGTGATTACATTCATGAGGTTTTTCCAGATAGATGTGAATGGCCGACATTCTTGCGCAAAGCGTCGGCGGATGCGAGCGCCTGAATAACCGCGATCGGGGGTTGCGCATCCTCCGCAGCAATGGCGATATAGGCGCCTAATAAAATTTCAGGGGTCGTTTCATGCCGCTCGCCACGTTGATTCATCGCGCCAGTTTGCCCAGCCCACAGGTCTCTGAGGCGCAGGCCCGGCAGTGGCTGGCGGAGCATTACGGGCTCAGCGGCACGTTACAGGCGCTGGGCAGTCAGCAGGACCTCAATTACCGGGTCGACAGTGAGCGTGGGCGCTTTGTCCTGAAAATCTGCCGTGGCGATTACGCGCTGGTAGAGCTGCAGGCCCAGCATGCGGGTCTCAAGTACCTCGCTGAGCACTCGTCGGTGCATGTGCCCAAGGTTATCCCGGCCAAAAACGGCGCAGATCTGTTGTCTCTGCAGGCCAATGGCGAGCCGGTGCACGTGCGGCTGCTGGACTACATCGAAGGCCAGCCGCTGACCCATCTTGAGCACCTGGGCCACGGCGTGGTGGCCGGTTTTGGTCAGCTGTGTGGCGAGATGGACCTGGCGCTGGCCGGTTTCGACCACCCGGGTCTTGAGCGCACCCTGCAGTGGGATGCACGCCATGCCAGTGCGCTGATCAACCATCTGCTGCCGGTGATTCAGGACGAGCGCCAGCGCACATTGATCGCTGATGCCGCCGAACAGGCCGAGCGCCGCCTGCAGCCATTGCAGGACAAGCTGCCGGTGCAGGCGATTCACATGGACATCACCGACGATAACGCCGTCTGGCAACGGGACGCCCGGCGCCACTGGCAATTGCAGGGCGTGATCGATTTCGGTGATCTGGTGCGCACCTGGCGGATCACCGATTTGTCGGTGACGTGCGCGGCGCTGCTGCACCATGCCGGCGGTGATCCGTTCGTGATTCTGCCGGCGGTGCAGGCCTATCACGCGGTCAATCCGCTGCATCATGAAGAGTTGCAGGCACTGTGGCCGCTGATCGTGGCGCGGGCGGCGGTGCTGGTGCTCAGTGGCGAGCAGCAGGTCAGCATCGATCCGGGCAACACTTACAGCCGCGACAATCTTGGCCACGAGTGGGAGATTTTCCACGTGGCGACTTCGGTGCCGCTGGCGTTGATGGAGGCGGCGATCCTCACGTCGGTCGGCCAGCCTCTGCCGGCCATCGGCAGTGAAGGTTTTGCGCCGTTGTTGCCAGAGCTGGTCGGGCGCGAATTCGCGTTGATCGACCTGGGTGTCCTCAGTCCGCATTTCGAGGCGGGCAACTGGGAGCAGGACGGCATTGATCAGCGGCTGCTGACGGAAGCTGCCGCCGCGCATGGCCTGGCGGCGAGTCGTTATGGGCAATGTCGCTTGTCGCAGACGCGAGCGGACAGTGCGGTCGAGCCGGACACCTTCCCGCTGCACGTTGAGTTGCGCGTGCCGCAAGGTTCGGCCGTGGAGGCGCCGTTTGCCGGTGTTCTGCATCACGCGGCGGAAGGCGTACTGCAACTCGACGGTCCGCAGTTGAGCGTGCGCCTGTGGGGCGTGAACGCCTCGCTGCACAGCGGCGCGGCGCTGGTCAAAGGTCAGGTGCTGGGTTCGGTCGGTGGGCCGTTGAAGGTGCAGTTGAGCCGTGTGGCAGCGCTGGATGCGCCGTTGTTCTGCAGCCCTTCGCGCGCGGCTGCGTGGCAGGCGTTGTGCCCATCGCCGGCGGCGTTGCTGGGTCTGGCCTGCGATGCCGAGCCGGAGCTGGACGCGAAAACCTTGCTCGAACGGCGCGACGCCAGTTTCGCCCGCACGCAAAAACACTATTACGTCGACCCGCCGCGCATCGAACGCGGCTGGCGCAATCACCTGATCGACATGCAGGGCCGCTCCTACCTCGACATGCTCAACAACGTCGCGGTGCTTGGCCATGGCCATCCGCGCATGGCCCAAGTGGCGGCGCGGCAGTGGTCGCTGCTCAACACCAATTCGCGCTTCAACTATGCAGCGGTGGCGGAGTTCTCCGAGCGCTTGCTGAAGCTGGCGCCGGAAGGCATGGACCGAGTGTTTCTGGTCAACAGTGGCAGCGAGGCCAACGACTTGGCGATCCGTCTGGCGTGGGCCTACAGCGGCGGGCGCGACATGCTCAGCGTGCTGGAGGCTTATCACGGCTGGACGGTCGGTGCCGATGCGGTGTCGACGTCGGTTGCCGACAACCCGCGAGCGCTGGAAAGCCGTCCGGACTGGGTGCACCCGGTGACCGCGCCGAATATCTATCGCGGTGAGTTCCGCGGTCTCGATTCTGCACCGGACTATGTGCGCAGCGTCGAAGCGCAACTGGCGCATATCGCTGCACAAGAACGCCAACTGGCCGGTTTCATCTGCGAACCAGTGTATGGCAACGCCGGCGGTATCTCGCTGCCGCCAACTTATCTGAAACAGGTTTATGCGCTGGTGCGTGCACAGGGTGGGGTATGCATCGCCGACGAAGTCCAGGTCGGTTATGGGCGTATGGGCCACTTTTTCTGGGGCTTCGAAGAGCAGGGCGTGGTGCCGGACATCATCACCATGGCCAAGGGCATGGGCAACGGCCAGCCGCTCGGCGCGGTGATTACGCGCCGGGAAATCGCCGAAGCGCTGGAGGCTGAAGGCTATTTCTTCTCATCGGCTGGCGGCAGCCCGGTGAGTTGCCAGATCGGCATGGCGGTACTGGATGTGATGGAAGAAGAGAAGCTCTGGGAAAACGCGCAAGTGGTCGGCGGTCACTTCAAGGCGCGTCTTGAAGCATTGATCGATAAACATCCGCTGGTGGGCGCGGTGCATGGCTCCGGCTTCTATCTGGGGGTGGAGCTGATCCGCAATCGCGAGACGCTGGAGCCGGCGACCGAGGAGACCACTCTGTTGTGCGATCGCCTGCGTGAGCTGGGGATCTTCATGCAGCCGACCGGCGATGACCTGAATATTCTCAAGATCAAACCGCCGATGGTCACGTCGCGCCGCAGTGTGGACTTCTTTGTCGACATGCTCGATCGCGTGCTCGAAGAGGGCCTGTAAACGCTGCTTTTTGTGGGAGCGGGCTTGCTCGCGAATACGATTTTTCATTCAAAAGTGATATCGACTGCTGTGCCGCCTTCGCGAGCAAGCCCGCTCCCACAGGAATTAAGTGTTAATTCGATTTGTATCGGGATTATTATGAGTTTTTTAGTCTTTCTGCGTATTCAAGCATTTAAAATACGATATTTATCGGTTATAAAGTCGCCATTGCTTTGAAAACCCTCGACGGTTCCCTGGAGTTCAGATCCCGATGACCACTTTGAACAGTACCCCGCGTGACGATGGCTTCTACATGCCGGCCGAGTGGGCGCCGCAGACCCAGACCTGGATGATCTGGCCTGAGCGTCCGGACAACTGGCGCCTGGGTGGCAAGCCGGCGCAGGCTGCGCATGTTGCAGTGGCCAAGGCCATCGCCCGTTTCGAACCAGTGACCGTTGCCGTGTCGGCCGGCCAGTACGAAAACGCCCGTGCGCGCCTCGACGTACCGAATATCCGCGTGGTCGAGATGTCCAGCGATGACGCCTGGGTGCGTGATACCGGCCCGACGTTCGTCATCAACAACAGCGGCGAAGTGCGCGGTGTGAACTGGGACTTCAACTCCTGGGGTGGTTTTGAAGGCGGGCTGTACGCGCCGTGGAACCGTGATTCGCAGGTCGGTGGCAAGATCCTCGAAATCGAGCGCAGCCCGCGCTATCGCACTGAAGGTTTTGTGCTTGAAGGCGGTTCGATTCACGTCGACGGCGAAGGCACGCTGATCACCACCGAAGAGTGCCTGCTCAACCACAATCGCAACCCGCACCTGGGCCGCGAAGAGATTGAAGCGGTGCTTCGCGCCAACCTGTCGGTGGATAAGATCATCTGGCTGCCGGATGGCCTGTTCAACGACGAAACCGACGGCCATGTGGATAACTTCTGCTGCTACGTGCGTCCGGGTGAAGTGCTGCTGGCGTGGACCGACGATCCACAGGATCCGAACTACCCGCGCTGCCAGGCCGCGATGAAAGTGCTGCAAAGCAGCACCGATGCCAAGGGCCGCCCGTTCACGGTGCACAAGATGCCGATTCCGGGGCCGCTGTACGCGACCGAAGAAGAGTGCGCCGGTGTCGATCCAGTCGACGGTACGCAGGAGCGCAACCCGTCCGTGCGTCTTGCCGGCTCCTACGTGAACTTCCTGATCGTCAACGGCGGCATCATCGCGCCGAGCTTCGACGATCCGATGGATGCTCCTGCGCGGGAAATCCTGCAGAAGCTGTTCCCGCAGCACGAAGTGGTGATGGTGCCGGGCCGTGAACTGTTACTGGGCGGCGGCAATATCCACTGCCTTACCCAACAGCAGCCTGCCCCGCACAAAGAGTGAGTTGAGACGTAACAGCTTGAGTTGATTCATAAATCGGTCAGGCAAAAATTAGCTCGCTATTGATGTAAAGAAGCCCGCGGCCCTGTTGGACCGCGGGCTTCTTTGTATCCGCTTGTCGACAAATCGCAAACCTTGGCATAGCTCTTGTATCGGACAAAGCGCACTAGGGAGAGGGAGGAACTTCAACAGTTCTGTCATAAACCTTGGATAACGTAGCCGCTCACGAACGGGGAGAGAGCGCTGAAATGAACGCCGAAGTGAACGTAGTCAGCGAGCGGACTTTGCATCCCATGGCCGTAAACGGCGAATCGCTCCAGATTGTCGCGCACTTTTTGAAATCCAACGGAACGCGTCAGATCAGGGAACCTGATCCGCGCCGGATGATGATCGAGCGCTACCCCGCTGGCCTGTTCAGCGAGGCCGAACTGGAAGCGTTATGGGCTGTGATGGAAGGATAAGAAAAACAACAAGGATTGGTAAAAGCGCTGCCGGGATGGCGGCGCTTTTTTTATGCACAAAACAAAACCACTGTAGGAGTGAGCCTGCTCGCGATGGCGGAGTAACAGCCAACGAATCTGTTGAATGTTAAATAGTCATCGCGAGCAGGCTCACTCCTACAGGTATTGGGTTGAATCAGAAGGAATAGGTGCCGGTCATCACCACGCTGCGCGGTGCACCTGGCTGGATCTGATTTTTGCTGGTGGCCGAGGCGTAGTACTCACGGTCAGTGATGTTGTTCAGCGCCGCGCGCAAGTCCCAGTCCTTGAAGCGGTAGCCGACCAGTGCGTCCCAGCGCCCATAGCCCGGCAACACGGTGGTATTGGCGTTGTCGGCATAACGCTGGCCGACCAGGGTCAGGCCGGTTTCGCCGTACCAGCCCATTTCCGGTTTCCAGGTCAGGAACAGGCTCCCGTTGTGTTTGGCCACGTTGTTGACGCGCTTGCCTTCCAGGCCGTTGTTGTCTTTCTCGATGGTCGTGTCCTGCACGCCGACGCCACCACGCATGTACCAATTGCCGACGAGTTTGCCGGTCGCGGTCAACTCGATGCCGCGTGAACGCTGCAGACCGGTCATGACGGTCAGGGTCGGGTCATTGGGATCAGTGGTGCGGCGGTTGTAGAGCTCCAGGTCATAGACCGCCAGCGTGGTACTCAGGCGATCGTCGAGCCAGTCGCTTTTCACCCCGATTTCTTTCTGTTTGGTCAGCTCGGGACTCAAGTCGTTGCTATTGCCGGCGGCGCCCGGGGTGATGCCGACCAGGCCACCGCCCACCGGCGAGAAGGTTTTGGACCACGAGGCGTAGAACGAATGATTCTGCAGCGGCGTCCAGACAATCCCGAAGCGCGGGCTGGTGCTGTGGCTGTCGCGATCTTCGGAAATGTTCTTGAGCTGGTTGGTCGACTCGATATCGAAGGTGTCGTAGCGCAGGCCGGCCAGCAGTTGCCATTGATCGTTCAGGCGCAGTTGGTCCTGCACGTAGACCGCGCGGCTTTCGACTTCGGTGTGGCTGTCGCTGAACACCTGCATGCTGCCCGTGTGGCGCAGCTCGCGGTTGGGGTTGAACAGGTCAAGCGACGGCACCGGCTGCGCGCCCGGAGTCTTGCCGGTCGCGGCGTTGTACAACGTCGGATCGCGACGCTGGCTGCCGATCTCGACGCCGGTCAACAGGCGATGCTCCAGACCAAACGTGTCGAATCCGCCTTCCAGCTCAATGTTGTTATAGACGTTGCGGGTGGTCAGGTCCTGTTGCCAGTGCTGGCGCGCGACTTTGTTGGTTTTCGGGTCGAAGTCGGTGAGGTAAGTGTTGTCGAAGTCGCTGTCGAGCTTGAACACGCCCAAGGTCTGGCGCAATTGCCAGTTGTCGTTGATCTCGTAGGTGAGCTTCGAACGCAGGGACTGCGCCTTGTCGTCGATGAAATCGTGATCGTTGCCGTAGGTGGTGTCGCGACCGACGTCTGCCGGGCGGCCATTCACCCCCGGAATGCCACGATCCGGCGTGCGGTTGTAACGGCTGTATTCGTATTGCACCAGCCAGTTCAGGTCCGGGGTCAGTTGCCAGCTCATTGACGGCGCGAACAACTGGCGGTTGCCACTGACGCCGTCGCGGAAGCTGTTTTCATCCATGTTGCCCATGTTCAGGCGCAAGCTGAGGTTCTCGCTCGGGTCGGTGCTGAGATCGGCATAAAGGCTACGCAGGTCTTCGCTGCCACCCTGGGCTTCGATGGTCGAGCGACGGCCAGACTCGGGCATCTTGCTCACGCGGTTGACGATCCCGCCCTGACTGCCACGTCCATAAAGGACCGCTGCCGGGCCCTTGAGCACTTCGACCCGCTCGATATTATGCAAGTCGCGCTTGTATTGGCTGTCGTCGCGAACACCGTCCAGATAAAAGTCGTTGCTGGCATCGAAGCCACGGATACGCAGGCTGTCGAAACGAGTGTCGGCGCTGCTGCTGACGTTGGGAATGCCGCTCAAGGCGTCGCCGATGTCATGGGTGCCGTAGTTGGCGACGTTCGACGTCTTGATCGAATCGATCGCTTGCGGCACATAGCGCACTGGCGTTGAGGTGCGGGTGGCGGTGTTGCTGATCTTGACGCGCGGGTCCTCGGCTTGTTCTTCGGCGCGGATCGCGGTAGCGGGCAGCTCGGTGGCAGAGTAAGCAAAACCGCTGGACAGAACGACAGACAATCCAAGGGTGACAGGCGTGAGGCGGAACGGGGCAGGCATTGAAAAGCGCATCCGAAAGGGTAGAAGAATTCAAACGCGCGAATGGTAATGCTTTGCATTTGCTCCTGTAATTTATTCCTGAGAAGTTCCCCTGTCAGACTGTTTCAATTTATGTCGATTTAGATACGGCCTGACCGTTTGGTCCATTCGACCGATTCACGAAACAGTCTGAAAGCCATTCCGGCGTTTTTCGCCCATGCGTGAAGGAATAGTCTGCCGGCATCGACTTTTCCCACTTTTCTGCCGGAGTTCTCCCATGATCCTTCACTACATCTATGACCCGTTGTGTGGCTGGTGCTACGGCGCCAAACCGCTGGTGCAAGCTGCGCAGCAAGTGCTGCCGGTGGTGGCTCATGCGGGCGGAATGATGAGTGGCCCGAACCGCCAGCAAGTCTCACCGCAATTGCGCAATTACGTCATGCCCCATGATCGGCGCATTGCCGAATACACCGGTCAGCCATTTGGCGAGGCGTATTTCGAAGGTCTGCTGCGCGATCACTCGGCGATTTTCGACTCCACCCCACCCATCGCTGCGGTGATGGCGGCAGAGGCCATCGACGGCCGCGGCCTGGAGATGCTCAGGCGTTTGCAAACGGCGCATTACGTGGAAGGGCGGCGGATTGCCGATGAGTCTGTGCTGTTCGAAATCGCGAGTCAGATGGATTACGCACGGGAGGCTTTCGCGGTTGCGTTTAAATCCGTTGATACCCAAGCGCATGTAAAAGCCAGTCGCGCCCTGCTGGCACGGTTGGGCGGGCAGGGCTTCCCGACATTGGCGCTGGAGCAGGACGGGCAATTCACGTTGATCGATATCAGCCCTTGGCTGGGTAAACCGCAGGCCTTCGCCGACTGGTTGGGGCAAGCGATTGTGGCTGATGGGGCGGCTCAATCCCCCGCGCAATGTGGTCTCGCCGGCTGCGCGTAATCGCGCTGGATTCACTGGCTAAGCGCATTTCCGAGCAATGGGCTATCGCAAAATTTACGATTCTTAGACGATTTTTACCTATTTAAAGACGATTCTTGAAATTGACACATTATTGAGGGCGCGGCTACGATTCGGCCCAACGCCTGTGGCTAACCGCCATGACTCAAAATAATAAAAAGGCCCGCCACGGTTTTGTCGTGGGCGGGTCTTTTTGTTTCGGGGTGAAAAAAGAGTGCATTAGCGCCGTTTCAGCCGTTCGACACAGCGCGTTTCAACCCGTAATAAGGAAAACAAAATGTTGAACAAGCGTATCAGTCTGATCGCACTGGGGATGTTGAGTGCCACACAGGCCATGGCTGACGGCCAGGCCGAATCCAAGGGTTTTGTAGAAGACAGCAGCCTCAAAGTGCTGCTGCGCAATGCCTACATCAATCGTGATTACAAAGACGGCAACAAAGACAAATCCGAGTGGGGCCAAGCCGCCATCGGTACGTTCTCGTCCGGCTTCACCCAAGGCACCATCGGTGTGGGTGTGGATGCATTCGGTCTGTACGCATTGAATCTGGAGCGCAGCGAAGATCGCAGCGGCGCACAAGGTATCGACTTCTTCAAGAAGGGCGACAGCGGCCACCCGGCCAACGACCTGTCCAAGGGTGGCGCGGCGGTCAAATTCCGCCTGTCCAACACCGTGCTGACCTACGGTGACCAGATGCCGGCCCTGCCGGTGCTGAACTACGACAACTCGCGTCTGCTGCCGGAAAGCTACACCGGTACCTTGATCACTTCCAAAGAGATCAAAGGCCTGCAACTGGACGCCGGTCGGTTCACTGCCGAATCGCGCAAGAGCGCTGAAGGCCGTGACAGCGGTGGTCTGAAGGCAATCAACGTATTGGGCGGTAGCTACCAGTTCACCGAACAGTTCAAGGCGGCGCTGTACGCTTCCGACGTTGAAGACGTGTTGAAGAAGCAATACGTGAACGCCAACTACGTATTCCCGATCGACAAGGATCAGTCCCTGACCCTGGACTTCAACGGCTATCGCACCAAGCTCGACGACTCCTATGTTCGACAGAGCGGCGCTACCGGTGACGACAACAAGATCTGGAGCCTGGCAGCGACTTTCGTCACCGGCCCGCACTCGTTCACCGTGGCGCATCAGCGCTCCACCGGCGACAGCAACCTGGGCTACGCCTACGGTGGCTATCAGAAGGATCAAGGTCGCGTTGGTGACGGTGGCAACACTATCTACCTGGCCAACTCCTACTGGTCGGACTTCAACGCTGAAGACGAGCGCAGCTGGCAGTTGGGTTACGGCCTGGACTTCGGCGCATTCGGCGTACCGGGTCTGAGCTACAACGTCGCTTACGTGCGTGGCGACAATATCACCACCGCAACCACCACCGGTGGCACCGAGCGTGAAATCTTCAACCAGGTCAAATACGTCGTGCAAAGTGGCCCGGCCAAAGACCTGAGCGTGAAACTGCGCAGCTCGATCCTGCGTGTGTCGCAGAAATCCGCCGACTACAACAGCAGCGGCAACGAACTGCGTGTGTTCGTGGACTACCCGATCAACATCTTCTGATGATCGTTCAGGTCTAGACACCTGAGAAAACCCCGACTCGCTCGGGGTTTTTTTTCGACGCTTTTTACGAAAAAACCGTAAAAAACCGGTGTTTTTGTCACTTAAAGGTTGTTTTCAAGCACCTTCAAGTACCGTTTCAAGCAGGGCTTTAAATGCCTGAAATTCTTTCTCATGGACGCAAATTCTCCACCTAATAGATTAGGCCGCTCAACGCAGCGGAGAATTTGGTAATGATCGTTTTGAACAGAGAAGTGGGCGAATCGCTACGGCGGGACAAGTATGTCAACGTCCAGGGTGGTGACTTCAATCTCTACGGTCATTTTGCCGACTTCGTCAGACTGACCAAAAGTTGGGAAAACATGGAGCCAGACAGTTACTACGGTCAGGCCGAAGCCGGCATGCGTTACCGTCGTTACAGCGACTTTGAGTACAACCCGAAAACCCGTGAACTGACGCAACTCGAGCATCGCGCGTACGTGCAGTCGAAAGAGAACAACGCCTACGTGGGCGGCGTTGTGCGGCACTTTCAGGACTTCTCCGATGAAGTGATCACTTCGCCGGTGATGCGCAGCCTGATCGACACCGATTTTGAAGTGTACAAAAGCGTGCTGCCGGAAGAGTTGCACGATGAGATCTGGCAGTGCCAGATCCATCAGATTCGCATCGAGATCAAACCCGGCAAACAACTGGAAATCACCCCGGAAGGGATTCACTGCGACGGCTATCCGTTCAGCGGTGTGCACTTCTGGGGGCGCAACAATGTCGAGGGTGCGGAAAGCCGTTTGTACGATGTGCACGAGCATCAACTGGCGTCGACCACCTACAAGGAAATCCTCGATACCACCTACTTCCTTGACCGCGACATGCGCCACTACGTGACCCCGGCGCGCAACACCCACACCCATGCCATGGCCTACCGGCAGATTCTGGCGATTTCCTTCTCGCGGCCCGGGACCGCTTTCGACATTGTTCGCTAATCAGATCACCCCAATCGATGGCGTCGAGTGCTCGACGCCGGTGGTGCTGCGACGCGCCACCGCCAAGGACGCGCAGCGCATGGAGCGTTTCTTCCGCCAGTTCGACGAAGTGTCGTTCTGCGAGTGGCAGGACGCCAAATGCCTGCGCGGTGTATTGATCCAGAAAACCACCACGGCCTATCTGGCCTTCGACGTGGAAGGCGAAATCGTCGGTGCCGTACTTGGCGGCATGCTCGGCAGTCGCGGCACCATCAACCACCTCGCGGTCAGCCGGCGCTACCGCAGCCAGGGCGTCGGCCAGCGGCTGGTGGAAGCGGCGTCGTCCGACATGAAACGGGTCGGTGTATTACGGATGTTTCTGTTCGTCGACGATGCTAACCTCGCGGGCAAGCGATTCTGGACTGCCCAGGGTTTTTGCGAACCCCACGGCGAGCGGACATTTGAGAGGGATCTATGAATGAAACGTCCGGCAATGCGCCGCTGATGGCTGCCCATCAGCCATCGCGCACGTTTGCCGAAGCCAGCCCGGTGGTGGCCGGTTATTTCACGGTGTCATTCGTGTTCGGGCTGATGGCGGTCAACGCCGGGCTGCCGATGTGGCTGCCGGTGGCGATGTGCTTGTTCGTCTACGCCGGCGCTTCGCAATTCGCCGCGCTGGCGCTGATCTCCAGCGGTGCTTCGCTGACCACCATCGTGCTGACCACGTTCCTGATCAATGCGCGGCACATGCTGATGTCGGTTTACATGGCCAAGGCCCTGCGTGCACTGGGGCTGAGCCGCATGGAGCGCTGGGCTTACGCTGGTGGCCTGACCGATGAGTCCTTTGCGTTTCACAGCGTCAAACTCGGCACCGGCGCGCCGGTCAATATCCGTTACCTGATCGGCTTCAACCTGTTCTGCCACACCTCCTGGGTGCTGGGCGGATTGCTGGGCGCGGTGTGTGCGCAATACGCTTCGCACCTGATCAAATATCAGCTCGACTACGCACTGACCGCGATGATGCTCTATGTGCTGGTGTCGCTGTGCAACACCCGCAACAAACTCATCGCCGCAGCGGCTGCCGTCGCCTGCATGGGCGTGCTGAGCCTGGTCGGCACTTCGCCGTTCAACGTATTCATCGCCACGTTTGTGGGCTGCGGAGTGGGTGTATGCCTGACCAAACGTTCCTGATCCTGGTAGTCGCGCTGATGATGGCCGTGACCTTCCTGCCACGCGCGCTGCCATTGCAGGTCAACACCGAGCACTGGCCGCCATTCGTTGCGCGGGCGCTGGAATACCTGCCGGTGGCGATCGTCGCTGCGATCAGCCTGACTCCCTTGTTGATCAAGGATCAGCACCTACAGCTCGACCGCCCGGAATTTTATGCAGCCATTCCGACGTTGTTATGTGCGTATTTCAGCAAAAACCTCTTTCTCAGTGTGGCGGTTGGGACGGCTGCGTACATTGCGCTCGGCTCGTTCATGTAGCGGCAGATCGACCACGTCGTTCAAGGCCTTGCCTGACAGGTTCGGGTTGTTCACCGCCAGGCGCACTTCGAGGAAGTCCTCGAAACCGGGGAAAATCGTCAGGCCGTTCTTCTGCGCGGCCTCGCGGGAAACCATGCCGACCGCGTCCATCTGGGTGATCAACGACAGCGTCAGGGTTTCGCTGCAGGAATAGACCATGCGCTGACCGTTCTCATGATTGCCCAGACCGGCGTCGAGAAAACGCAGGAAGCTGTGGGAATACGGACAATCTTCCGCAGGACGCACCTGAAACTTGTTGCCCAGCAACGTCAGTGGATCGTTTTCCTGCCCGCAATGGGCACCGACCACCTGCACCTGTACATCCGGCAGGACGATACTAGGCAAGCCCGGACGCTGCGGGCCGATCAGCACCGCAAGGTCAAAGTCTTCGTTCTTCAGCTTGCTGAGGTTTTCCATCGACTCGGCGTAGCTGAATTCCATCTGGTAATCGGGAAACACCTCGATCAGGCGTCCGATCATTCGCCGGTTGAAGTCAGACGACAACGTGTTGTTCAACGCGACCTTCAATGTGCGCTGGCCCGGCACCTTGAGCGCCTCGACCTTTTCTTCCATCTGTCGCGTGGCAATCAGCACTTTGTCCATGTAGGGCGTGAGCTCCGTGCCTTGCGGCGTCAGCGTCAGACCTTTGTTGGAACGACGAAACAAGCGGAAACCGAACTGCTCTTCGACCTTGTTCAACTGCGCGGCCAGGGCCTGCACAGTCAGGCACGAATGCTCGGCTGCGGCCGACAACGAGCCGGTCTGCACGATGCGCATCAGGTTGCGTAAGGTTCTGCTATCCATGGGTAATGCCCTCTGAAGTGGGCTGGGTATTGTTGTTTACGAGACTGCCGATCCGGCGTCATATGCCGGGTATATTCCAGCACCTGAGCATAGTTGTCGCGGGTTTAGTAGCGAATTGATGCCCCTGCCGATGGCTGGAAGCTGACACAGGATCGGGATTTTTGATGACGTGGGGGTGATGAAGGTCAAAAAATGCTGACTTGGAATAACAATTCGTGGCTTTTTCCGGGACCTTATCTGAGAAAGGAATTAATTCATTTGCGGATTAATAGATAACAAACATCCGTATCTGTACTAGGCTTGAAAGCATGTCACTCAGCAATGGAGGCGGCCGTGCCTACCTCATCCCCAGCGCTCACTCCGCGTGAACAACTCGACGTCCCGGAAGCCGGGCGCGTTGCGTTGAAGTTCTTCTTCAACCTCATGGAGCGCTGGGGCTGCAGCACCGAGCAGCAGCGCACGTTGCTGGGGGGCGTCGGCAACACCACGTTCTACAAGTACAAACACCTGCCGCCGAACATTCGCCTGCCGCATGACACCCTGGAGCGCATCTCGTACCTGATGGGTATTCACAAGGCGTTGAGCATCATCTTCAGCAACAGCCGCGAGCGCGCCTACACGTGGGTCAGCAGTCCAAACACGGCTGCACCATTCAATGGCCGAACGGCGCTGGATTACATGCTGGCGGGGAGGGTGGTCGACATCGCCGACGTGCGCCGCTACCTCGACGGGGTGCGCGGTTGAAGGCCCCGCCGCTGGTCGAGCCGCAATGGCCCAAGGCCTACCGGATCGTCAACAGCAGCTTCCCGCCGATTGCGCTGTTCGAAGACGTGCTCGAACCCGAAGACCTGGAAATCGCCTACGCCCTGGAAGCGCTGACCAATGATCGCCTGATCGAGCAGGCCGGCGTCCTCGCCCGCGTGCGCCCTGAAGACCGTCTCTCTGGCCCCGGTTCCACCCCGGTGATGGCGGCGTTTACCCACATCGGCAAAAGCAGCCGCTTCACCGATGGCACC
This sequence comes from Pseudomonas sp. AD21, assembly GCF_002878485.1. NCBI lineage: Bacteria > Pseudomonadati > Pseudomonadota > Gammaproteobacteria > Pseudomonadales > Pseudomonadaceae > Pseudomonas > Pseudomonas sp. AD21. The sequence continues at coordinate 33,215 of NZ_NQYG01000005.1, read as the reverse complement.
TTCGGCGTCTACTACGCCGCCAGCAGCCAGGCCGCGGCCATCGCCGAAACTTGCTATCACCAGGAACGTTTCCTCGCGGCCACCCACGAAGCGGATCTTGAGCTGACCATGCGGACTTACGTCAGTCGCGTGGTTAAACCGCTGCACGATGTTCGTGATGGTTTTGCACATTTGCATCAACCCGATCCGGAAGCTTATGGCCCGTCACAGGCGTTTGCCCGACAGCTGCGCGAGTCTGAATCGTGGGGACTGCTCTACAACAGCGTCCGCCTGCCGGGTCATGAATGTGTTGCCGCGTTCCGCCCGCCGGCGGTGTCGATTCCGAAGCAGGGCAAACATCTGCGTTATGTGTGGAGTGCGAGTCAGAGAAGGATTTCGTTTGTGTTTGAGATCAGTCAGGTTTGAAACGCAACAAACCCTCGCGGTATGGCGAGGGCTTGATATTGGCGGTTTACGTCAATGGCTTGCTGTTGGCGCATCCAGCACTTTCACCACGTCGTCGATCAGAGCTTTGCTCAACTCCTGCAGATATTGGGAGGCATAAGCGTGAAGGTCAGGGTCGCGAGAAGCCGTGGAGTCGGCGGTCAGTAGCTTGGAGATGTGAAGCAAGTGTGAGGCGTGCGAGAGGGCGGCAATCACTGGAACACCACGGTTGGTGCGAAACAGCGCTTGATTGGCCTGGAAAGAAAAGTGCGTAAGGCCTGGGGTTTTCAAATCGAGGTAGTGGGTCATTTCGCTTCACCTGCCGTACGTAAGGCGTGGAGCGAGGTGACCGGTGTGGCTGCGCGGCGGATTACGGATGGATTGATGGCATTCATTTGTGAACTCCCTGTATCAAATGAGAGCTGCCAATTCGTTATCAGGCGAATGGGTGGCAGCTATGCGCAGGCTGATAAACCGGAGATACAGGAACCCGGCAGACCCGAAGGTCTCCCACGCACAGCCGCCATTGCACAGTAATGCAGACACGAAAAAGCGCCGGCAAACGTGAATTGGGGCGCTGGTGCGCCTGTATCTTACCCGGGTTATCAGGCCCGGTCGCTGAATTGGCAGCGATGGGATTGACGGTAGCTTGCGGAGGACGGATGCGCAATCGTGGCCAGGTGGTGGCCGTTGCCATCTCTGTGTAGTGCAACATTTATGTTGCGAATGCAGCAAATATGTTGCACATTCGCTTTACCGAAACGGCGAGTGATGCACATGAAGTACAGCGAGTTTCGGCGATGGTTGAAAGCCCAAGGCGTTGAGTTTCAAACCGGCAAGGGCAGTCACTTCAAGGTTTCCTTGAATGGCAAATCAACTGTGTTTCCCGACCATGGAGCCAAGGAAATGGGCGAAGGGTTGAGAAAATCGATAATCAAACAGCTGGGCCTCAAGGATTGAGGCTCAGCTGTACCCCATGAGAGGAATCGTGATGTTCGAATATGCGTTGGAAGTTCACGAAGAGCCGGACAGTGTCTGGTTGTCCTGCGCAGAAATTCCTGAGATGCACGCCGTTGGCGACACCCTCGAGCAAGCGTTGGACACCGCCATTGATGCAATCGAGACGGCGCTCTCGATATACGTTGATGATCGCCGGTTGATTCCGACCGGGCAGGCAGGAGAACAGGCAAGTGGCGTCGTATTGCGTCTGCCTGCGCTGACTGCAGCAAAGGTTGCGCTGTGGAATACGCTTTTGGAGTCAGGTTTAAGCAAGGCCGAGTTGGCACGTCGTCTCGGCGTACAACGGCCTCAGGTCGATCGCCTGGTAGATTTCCTGCATCACTCCAAAATCGAGAATGTTGAGCGTGCGTTGCAGCAACTTGGAAGGCGGATTTCGCTTTCGGTTCAAGCTGCATAAGTTCAGCAAGCGAGCGTTGGAGAAAATAGCTGAAGGCGAAGAAAAGGCATGGCAAATGAGCTAGAGCGATTTCAGACGGACTTGATGGAATCTGTACGTCAGATGAAGGCTGGAAAGGCCTCGCGCGTAACGCTGCTGCCGCTCTCGGCGGCCACTGAAGAGCAAAGGAAGGCCGGGGTTTCTCAAAGCGTTTTCACCGACCTAAGCTCCGTGGTGACACGAGCAAAATAAGGCGGGGAAAAATAGAGTCAGACCACAGTCTCAGCTCAAAACGTGGTCTGACCCTTATTTCACCTCGCATAAGGGACGCTTCGTCACACACGCATACATCGCTGGGGCTTTAAAAGTCGACCTATCTCGCTAATGTCTAGTCGCGACACTCAGTCTTTCAATCGGTCAGTTTCTATCAAGCGCCGCGTGTATCTGAGTGCCAGATACCCCATGAGCAGTGTTACTCCAAGCCCCATCAAGAAGGACGTTTCTCTAGGGTAAGGCAAGCCAGACAATAACTCTTCGAGGTTATGACTGAGCGTTCCAACGCTACCAAACGCACATGCAATTGCGATGGAGAAAGCCAGGCCACGCGGCACCATTAATTGCCTGTTGCGGAAAGCGATTGGCGTGAAGACGAAGTACAGGAAAACGAGACCGTACGAAGTCGCCAGCCTACCGAGCAACTTCCAATAGCTGCTGCTTTGGACCGTACCGTCTTCGAATTCCACTTCGTTTATACCCGCAATACGAGCCCGCACCTCGAACGCCGGGCGTGGTCCAGAGGTAACCGTGACAATGGTAATGGAGTCTTTGGGATTCGAAAGAAACGGGGGTATTGATGCCCCATTTCCAGAAGCGAGGACTTTTGCGGGGATGTTCTTGGGAGTCGTGCTCGTGATTTCGACGCTTACCAATTTGGCTTCGTTTGCCGTCAGTATTTGTAAAGCACCGTCGAAATCTGAGCTGAGAATAGGTTTCGATCCATTATTAACCAGTTCTAATGTCGAGATGTATGGCGATTCTACATTTTGACCGTTAAGCGAAATTTGAAGATTCTGAATGTTTACGGCGGGCTGTAGAGACGACGTTGCCGATAGGCGAACGACAAGTGAACGAGACGATAGATCTATCTGAGGAACAACCAAAGCTGCGAGTGCGATCACAGTGCCGACGATAAACTTCCAATCCCAAGCCTTCCAGGTCACAAAAGCGTCCCTCTGAAATAAGCCATCGCACTGCCATGCTTGGAAGCATGGCAGCCTTGTTACGTGGGTTGTTACGTCTTAGAAAAAACGAAGGGCCTGCATCGCTGCAAGCCCTTGTTTTGTATGGTGCCGGCACCAGGAGTCGAACCCGGGACCTACTGATTACAAGTCAGTTGCTCTACCAACTGAGCTATACCGGCGTGTGGGCGACGATTATAGCGATTGGGTTGGTTCTGTAAACCCCTGAATTCAGACTATTTTTATGCAGGCGCTGGATCGGGCGTGGCATGGGCTGTCTCTCTGGGTTTTCAGCCGCAAAACCGGGCTTCCTGGCGGCCAATTCAGCCTGAGTGTGAGGACAGAATTTTTGCACCGTTCAAGCACCCATTTCACCCGTTTATGTCCTTTTGATTGGAAGCTTATGCACAACGGATCGGCGCTACGGCGGCGTTGAAGGGGATTTTGTGGACACGTTCTCATTTTGTGCGCAACGCCCTGTTTTACAGGTTTTTTATCTATATGAACAAAAAATGACCAATGATGTTTTTACCGTGCAATGGCCGTGGATATTGGATCCACGGGAAAACCATCAACAGAGTTATCCACAGCCTGTAAAGGTTTTAACTGCGTTCGGCCAGCAGCAGAAAATTACGCGGGGTCAGCGGGGTGTCGCAGAAGGTGCCGAGGCGTACGACGTATCCCTGTTCGCTGAGAAAAATGGCTCGATCAAGGTTCAGCCAAAGCTCCAGCGGTCGTCGGAACAGTCCGCGCAGTAATTCCAGGTTGCGAACTTCGGCCAACCGCTGCCATCCGGCGGTTTCCATCGCCTGCCAATCTGGCGTGCCGATTGTGGATAACTCTTTCAGCGCTGCCAGGTCGTGGCAGTAATCGGCGAAAGGTTTGTCCAGCCAGGCGCTGGGCAGGGATGGAGTTGGCAGGTATTCGTCTACGCCGCGCACTTGTCGCTGCAGCAGGTCGAAGGCCAGACGACGGGCCATGGAGGTGTCGCGCTGACGTCGGATGCGTGCACCGGCGGTGACGGTTTCGCTCATTGGCAGCGCCAGATCTTCGAGCGAGAGCTGTAGGGAGGATCGCAAACCGACGGAGGACAATGCCTGGTACTCATTGCGATTGATCCGGTTGTAACAGCACGGGGCGATGGCCATCTGCTGACATCCGGCTGCGCTCGCCAGTTGCATCAGGCGCACATGCAGGTCGCCGCAGGCGTGCAGGGCGACGGGGGTGTGTTGAGCGCTCAATACGGTTGCTGCGTCTGCTGCCAGAACATCCTGCTCTACATGCAAGGCGTGCAAATGGTGACGCTGACTTAATGCCTGACCGCTGGCGACCAACGCCGGATCGTATTCGACACAAGTCAATTGTTGTCCCGCACTCAACAGACGTCGGCCCAAATGACCCTTGCCGGAACACCAATCCAGCCAGTGTGTCGGTGATGCTGTAAAGGACAAGCGACTAGCGAACGCTTCAATCTGTTGCCACTTGCGTCCCGGCACATCGACATTCAATCGATGGCCTGCGGTTTCCAGCGCATGCCCTGGCAACTCTCCGACCGCGCTCAGCTCGGTCGACAACGCCGCCAATGCAGCGAACGGCTCCGGCGCATCGACGAGATCGGCAGGATGGTTATGCGCCCGCTCTGCATCTTCCAGCGATCGCCCGCGTAGCCACGAAGACAACTCGGGGTAGGCGGTTTCCCACGGTAGCGAGAGATGAGTGAACGGACGAGGTTTCCACAGCGCCTGATGCTCAAGCAAAAAAGCATCCAGCGCGGTGAAGCGGGCGAGTAGGTCCTCGCCCGTCAGCACACAGGAAGGATCAACGCCCTTGGCAGGCATCGACGCGCAACCAGCGCTCCAGCAGCTTGAAACCGCGTACCAGCACGTAGGACATCAGCAGATAGAACACGCCGGCGGCGAAGAATATTTCCACCGGCAGGTAGGTGCGGGCGATGATCGTGCGGGCCATGCCGGTGAGTTCCAGCAGGGTCACGGTGCTCGCGAGCGCGCTGGCCTTGAGCATCAGGATCACTTCGTTGCTGTAGGCCGGCAGGCCGATGCGCGCCGCACGCGGCAGCATGATGTAGAACATCGCCTTGGGTTTGGACATGCCCAGCGCCCGTGCCGCTTCGATCTCGCCGGGCGGAATCGCCTGGATCGCGCCGCGCAGGATCTCGGCGATGTACGCCGCGGTGTGCAGGGTCATGGTCGCGGTGGTACACCAGAACGGATCGCGCAGGTACGGCCACATCGCGCTGTTACGAACCGCGTCGAACTGCGCCAGGCCGTAGTAGACGAGGAACAGTTGCACCAGCAGCGGCGTGCCACGGAAAAAGAAGATGTAGGCGTAGGGCAAAGCGCGCACGTACCACAGCTTCGAAGAGCGGGCGATGCCCAGGGGAATTGCCAGCAGCAGGCCGGCAATCACTGCAATGGCTACCAGCTCCAGGGTCAGGGTCGCGCCCTGCGCCAGTTTCGGCAGCCACTTGATGATGATGTCCCATTTAAAATCAGCCCAATTCATGAAGCGCTCCTCGCAAAGCCGCGAGCGGCGCGTTTTTCCAGGAAGTGCATGCCGGTCATCGCCAGTACGGTCAGGCCAAGGTACATGACCGCCGCCACCAGATAGAAGGTGAACGGCTGTTTCGAGACGGTCACGCCGATCTGCGCGTGACGCATGATTTCTTCCAGGCCGATCACCGACACCAGCGCGGTGTCTTTCATCAGGATCATGAACAGATTGCCCAGGCCCGGCAGGGCGATGCGCCACATCTGCGGCATGATCAGCCTGGTGAAGATCCGCCATTTCGACAGGCCCAGCGCCACACCGGCTTCGCGGTGGCCCTTGGGAATGGCGAGGATCGCGCCTCGGAACACTTCTGTGGCATAGGCGCCGAAGCACAGACCCAGCGCAATGACGCCGGCGGCAAAAGCGCTGAGTTGCAAGTCGGGGTTACCGAAGAACTCACCGAGGCTGCGCATCAGGTTGACCGTACCGAAGTAGATCAACAGCACCCAGAGCAATTCCGGGACGCCACGCACCAGGGTCGAATAAGTGCCGCCAAGCCATTGCAGCGGCTTGTACGGGGAAGTCTTGGCCAAGGCGCCGAGCAGACCGAGTATCAGTCCCAGGCACAGGGCCGTAAGCGCCAGTTTGACGGTCATCAGCGCGCCGGCGGCGAGGGCCGGGCCGAATCCGTAGAGGTCGATAATCATGGGTTTCTGTTCAAATTGCGGCAGGCAAAGTCAGGAGCCGGCGCCGTTGAGTCACGGCGCCGGTCCCACAGGTCAGGATCAATAGATGCTGAACGGGAAGTACTTGTCGTTGATCTTCTTGTAGGTACCGTCGGCGACGATTTCCTTCAGTGCGGCGTTCAGCTTCTCACGCAGCGGATCGCCTTTACGTACAGCGATGCCGATCTTGTCGCTTTCCACGACCGGGTCGCCCTTGAACTCGTAGTTCTTGCCAGCGTCGCTTTTCAGCCAGTCATAGTTGGCGTACTTGTCGGCGAGGATGGCGTCGACGCGACCGGAGGTCAGGTCCAGGTAGGCGTTTTCCTGGGTGTCGTAGAGTTTTACTTCGATATCGCTACCGTAAGTGTCCTCAAGCCAGGTGCCGGCGAGCGTTGCGCGCTGGGTGCCGATGATCTTGCCCTTGAGCGAATCCTTGTCGGTTTTGAACTCTTTATCTTTCGGTGCGATGAACTGCAGCTTGTTCGAGTAGTACGGGTCGGTGAAGTCCACCGCGCCCTTGCGCTCCTCGGTGATCGACAGCGAAGACACCAAGAAGTCGAACTTCTTGGCGTTTAGTGCAGGGATGATGCCGTCCCAGTCCGAAGTGACCACGGTGCACTCGACTTTCATCTTCGCGCACAGCGCGTCGCCGATGTCTTTGTCGAAGCCGACTACGTTGCCGCTGGCGTCTTTGTTATTGAACGGCGGGTAAGCCGCTTCGATACCCATCTTCAGGGTCTCGGCCATGGCACCAGCGCTGAACGCGAGGGTGACGGCAGCGGCCAGGAAGACCTTCTTGAAATTCTGCATGCATGTTGCTCCGTTAGCGGTTGCTGGACATGAATTGTTTGCAGCGCGCCGAAAGCGGGTTTTCGAACACCTGCTGAGGCGATCCTTGCTCTTCTATAAGGCCCTGATGAAGGAACACCACTTCGCTGGAGACCTGACGGGCGAAGCCCATTTCGTGGGTCACGAGCAGCATGGTGCGGCCTTCTTCGGCCAATGCGCGGATGACACTAAGTACTTCCTGAACCATTTCCGGGTCAAGGGCCGAGGTGGGTTCGTCGAACAGGATCACCTTCGGTTGCATCGCCAGCGTGCGGGCAATCGCCGCGCGTTGTTGCTGACCACCGGACAATTGCGCCGGGTAGGCGTGGCGCTTGTCGGCGATGCCGACCTTGGCCAGCAGCGCTTCGGCGACTTCGATGGCTTCAGCCTTGCTCTGACCAAGCACCCGGCGCGGGGCCTCGATGATGTTGTCGAGGATGCTCATGTGCGGCCACAGATTAAAGTTTTGAAACACAAAACCAATCTCGGAGCGCAGGCGGTTGATCTGTTTGCCGTCGGCGGCAACCAGTTCGCCATTCTTGGCGGCCTTGAGCTTGAGTTCTTCACCGGCCACCAGAATCTGGCCCTGATGCGGGTTTTCCAACAGGTTGATGCAACGCAGGAACGTGGACTTGCCGGAACCGGAGGAACCGAGGATCGAGATCACATCGCCGTCGCGGGCGGTCAGCGAGATGCCTTTGAGCACCTCAAGCTGTCCGTAGCGTTTGTGCAAGTTGCGGATTTCAAGCGCGGGCGTGGCCTCAGCCATGTGCGTTCCTCATATATGTTGCGCTCCTGCTGTTGGCTGGCCTTCCTGGCGAGGCGGCCAAGCTAGCATAGCGTTTCAATGGCAGCCAACAGCGCTACGAGCGGTAAGCGGATGGCGTGTGGCAGGTTGTCGCATCGGCACAGCAGACTGTCGCCCCATCAACAACCGAACGGGTGTTTGATCGTGCAAACCCGTGGGCGTCGCGTAAAAAAAGGCGCGATGTTGCCAGCTTTGGCGGGGTGTTGGAAGCGCTATCCGGCCGAACGTTCCTGATTCGCCCTTTTATTGTGCATCACACACTTTTTGAGTGTGTTTCTGGTGCACTGATTCGTCTTGAAAAGTGAGTCGCAGGGTAACGTTCTGGCGAATAGCCATTAATCTCAAGGACTTGCGATGACTGTCCGGTTCCGCGCAAAACCGCAGCCCAGAAGAGTTTGAAACATTTTGGCGCATTTATTGCGTGCAGAATCTGGAACGCCCCGTTGGTTTCTTTTTACGAGAAGGAAAACCAGACGGGACGGACGCAATCGCTTTCCTCGCAAAGGTAGTTCCGATGAGCAGTACCCCAAGCTCCAATGGCCTCGAACAGGGGCTCAAACCGCGTCATGTGACCATGTTGTCGATCGCCGGTGTTATCGGCGCCGGTCTGTTCGTTGGCTCCGGCCACGCTATTGCTGCTGCCGGTCCTGCCGTGCTGCTGGCTTACGCCGCCGCCGGTACCCTGGTGGTGCTGGTGATGCGCATGCTCGGTGAGATGGCTGTCGCTTCGCCCGACACCGGCTCGTTCTCGACTTACGCCGACCGTGCCATCGGGCACTGGGCCGGTTTCACCATCGGCTGGCTGTACTGGTGGTTCTGGGTATTGGTGATTCCGCTGGAGGCCAACGCCGCCGCGACCATCTTGCACGCGTGGTTCCCTGGTGTGGGCATCTGGGCGTTTGCTCTGATCATCACCATGCTGCTCACCGTGACCAACCTGTTCAGCGTGAAAAACTACGGTGAATTCGAATTCTGGTTTGCCCTGATCAAAGTGCTGGCGATCATCGGTTTCATCATCCTCGGTCTGGCGGCGATCTTCGGCTTCCTGCCGAACAGCCAGGTCAGCGGCGTTTCGCACCTGTTCGACTCCGGCGGCTTTCTGCCAAATGGCATGGGTGCAGTGCTGGGCGCGATCCTGACCACCATGTTCTCGTTCATGGGTACTGAAATCGTGACCATCGCGGCCGCGGAATCGAAGAACCCGGGCAAGCAGATCTCCAAGGCCACCAACTCCGTTATCTGGCGGATCGGTCTGTTCTACCTTGTGTCGATCTTCATCGTCGTGGCCCTGGTGCCATGGAACGATCCGACCCTGGCCAACCTCGGTTCTTACCAGACCGTGCTGGAGCGCATGGGCATCCCGAACGCGAAAATGATCGTCGACATCGTTGTGCTGGTTGCGGTGACCAGCTGCCTGAACTCGGCGCTGTACACCTCGTCGCGCATGCTGTTCTCCCTCGGAAAGCGCGGTGACGCGCCAGCCATGTCGACCCGCACCAACAAAAGCGGCACGCCATACTGGGCGGTAATGCTGTCCACCGGCGCGGCGTTCCTCTGCACCTTCGCCAACTACGTGGCGCCGGCTGCGGTGTTCGAGTTCCTGCTGGCCAGCTCCGGCGCCATCGCGCTGCTGGTGTACCTTGTGATCGCGTTCTCGCAACTGCGCATGCGCAAACAGCGCATGGCCCGCGGCGAGAAAATCGTCTTCAGCATGTGGCTGTTCCCGGGCCTGACCTACGCGGTGATTATCTTCATCGTCGCGGCGCTGACCATCATGCTGTTCCAGGAAGCGCATCGCGTGGAGATCCTCGCGACTGGTTTGCTGAGTCTGCTGGTGGTGGCTGCCGGTTTGTTGGTGGCACGCCGTCGCAAGCTGGAAAAACGTGGTGCGGTGGTGTTGAACTGATCCGTAGCGCGTAATGCAAAACGGCCGCTGTCAGTGATGACTAGCGGCCGTTTTTGTTTGTGCTACCGGTGGCGAAATATTCTGCGCTTCAGATCCGAATCAGTTTTGCTCTCGCGAGAGCATGAAGTCTGAGCTGCATTTCTCCCCGTCGAACCATTCATCCCAAGTTAGTTGCTTAAGAGATTTAACAGGTTCGTTTGTAGGGATTGCTGCTGAGTCTTCTGTTTTCGGGATTTGCCCGTCCTCGCGTGAATCTGCTGTCTTCATCTGACGTCCTTTTCTTGACCATACGTGAGCCTGAAGCGCAAAAAATTACTCGGCCTTGGGCTCGCCGTCTTCTACCGACTTGCCATAAGCGTCCAGCGCAACCCCGAAATCGGTGATGAACTGTGGCTCGCTCAGCCAGGCCTGGGCCTCTTCGATCGTCACGCCTTCGGCCCACATGCGGTAGTCGATCAACATGTCGGCGGCCAGGTGGGTGGCGGCCATTCCTTCGTTGTCGGCGTTTTCCATGTCCAGCAGCTCTGGATGGTCAACGATGACGAACGCCAGTTCGCGCAGCAGGGTCAGCAGCATTTCGTTGCGGCTAATGGCTTCGGCGTCGCGCATTTTGCTGAACATCGCCAGGGTGTATTCCGGGATCGGTTCGGCGAGATGGCCGAGATCTTCGTCCTGATCCAGCGGCTTACGGCCGACCATACGGATTTGCTTGGCTTTGGCCTTGGCGCGTTTGGCGCGTTTCTGTTGCTTGTTCAGGGATGCCATGGGAGCTCAGTTCTTCTGTTGGGTTTGTGCGGCGATCGCGTCGGACGCGGCCACATAGTCGGCCTGGAAGGCCGGGGATTCGATCCAGGCCAGCGCGCCGGCTTCATTGGTTTCTTGCGACCACTGGCGGTACTCGATCAGCGCGGCGAGGATGAAATCCATCGCGCCTTCTTCGCCTTCCTGCTCGAACACCAGTTCCAGCAGCGGGTCTTCGAGGAATGCCATGCACAGGGCTTGCTGGCTGATCTTCTCGGCGTCGATCATTTTCTTGAACAGTTCGGTCAGGTCCACCGACTCGAAATCGATGCGGTCATCGTTCGGGTCCAGCTCGACCGGCGCTTCGGCGCGCTTGGTGCGGTTCTGCTTGGCCTTGGTCTTGGCCCGGGCGGCGCGTTTTTGCTGCTTGTTGGCGGAGGCCATGGTGTGTTCCGTCGTGCGTGGAAAGGGCTCAGCTGCGCGGCACTGTCCGCCCGGGTGAGTCGGGGGCCAGCTCGCCGGTTTGCAGCCAGGTCAGAGCGATGGGCCATAGTGTGGCTTGGTATGCGCTGCGAAAAAAGGCGAAATGTCCGACGTGTTGTTCGCCGATGTCTTGCGGCTCGATGCGCAGGTGGGTTTTGCGTGCATGACTGAAGTAGTCGAGCAGGCGCTCGATGGCCGGGATTGTGCCGTAGGGGTCGTCGCTGATACTGATTGCCAGAGTGCGCGCGCGGACGTTGCCGAAAGGCAGTCGAGCGCTTTTTGCCATTAGCGCTCGACCGCTCGGGCGTCGCTCATAACGCGCTGTAGGCGTGCTCCAGTCGCGTACAACGCCGACTGGCGTGTCCTCCAGCCAGCCGAGTCGCTTGCCGGGAAAGTAGCCACAGAAGCGCGTCAGCAGTGGCATCAGCAAATGCCATTTGCCGAACATGCGCCAGCGCTGTTCCGGCGCATAGTCGCGCCAGTAGGCGAACTGCGCACCGACCGTCACCAGCCGACGAATGACCTGCCCGGACTCACCAAGCCCGGCCGCGCAACCGCCGAAACTGTGGCCGACGACATCGATTGGCTGGCCGGGGAATTCCCGTTGAGCGCGTTTGAGCATCGCTTCGAAATCCAGCGCGCCCCAATCGGTCCATGAGGCTTCAAGGCCCTTCATGATTGCCGGGCGTGATTCGCCGATACCCCGGTAGTCGTAGGTGATCACGTCGAAACCGTTGGCGAACAGATAATCGGCGAAGCGCGAGTAATGTCGGCAGCGTACCGAGGTGGCGGCGTTGATGATGACCACCGGGCGCTGGGCATCGAGCAGGGCGTGCCGCCAGGTGAAACCGCCGAGCACAAAGCCATCGGCGGCGACTTCCTTGAAGGCTTCACCGTGTTTCTCAGTCACAACCGGTGACTTTGACTGCATGTCTTGCGTTGCTGGCGCATCCTGACAGCTCATCGCTTTCGACCTTTTCGAGGAGCTGTCAACAATAGTCTTCGCGCCATCCGGGAACAATCCGCAGTTTCTATTCCGGGGATTGAAGGCTCAGGCGTTCTTCGATCAAGGCCTGTTCCCGATTGAGTTCGGCGCGCAGTTCTTCCTCACTCGGCAGTATCGTCTTGTAACTGCTGGCAAACAGTTGCTCATTGCCCTTGAGCATCGAGTAACGCGCGACCGAGTCGTTGCTCTCTGCACTCAGAATGATCCCGACTGTCGGCTTGTCGCCCTCACTGCGCTTGAGTTCGTCGTACATGCGCACGTACATGTCCATTTGCCCGACATCGCGGGCGCTGAGCTTGCCGCGCTTGAGGTCAATGATCACGAAGCATTTGAGCAGGTAGTTGTAGAACACCAGGTCGATGTACAGATCGTCACCATCGGTACTGATGCGTTGTTGCCGAGCCACAAAGGAAAAGCCTTTACCCAGTTCCAGGAGAAATCCCTGCAGATGGTCGATGAGGGCCTGTTCAAGGCGACTCTCCCTGACCTTGCCTGCCGAAGGCAGCCCAAGAAATTCGAGCATGACGGGATCGCGAATGAACTCACGCGGATGGGGTTTCATGGCTGCAATGTTGGTGCTGGCTTCTTCGATCAGATCGGCTTTGTCTCGACTCATCAGCAGTCGCTCGTAGTAGAGCGTATTGATCTGGCGATCAAGGGCGCGGCTGGACCAGTTCAGATTGGCAGACTCTTCCATGTACCAACGGCGAGCCTTGTCACTGGTGACACCCAAAAGCCGTCGATAGTGGGTCCAGCTCAATTCGTGACGCAGTGCGTCACGAATTGGAAATGCCTGATAAAAAAGGCGCATATAGCGCAAATTGGAAGCGTCAAACCCCTTCCCGAACTGCGCCGTCAAATCCTTCGCCAACAAGGCCAGCAGCTGCTTGCCATACCCCGCACGCTGGGCGCCTTGCTGCTCGAACTCGACAATATGCCGGCCGATCTGCCAACAGGTCTGCACTTGAATCGTATCAACCGCACGCAGCACTTTTTGCCGCGCCTGACGAATCAGTTCGCCCAACTCCCCCAGCAATGAATCGATTTTCGGGTCTTGCGCGTCAGTCGGTTTTACCTGGCTCATCGAGTCTTCCGCATCATTGGAAACAGACGCAAAGCATGCCAAGAGTCGCCGGCCGGCGATGTCGGGCGAGCCGGTGAATGCAGCAGGAAGACGGGATGGGTGTTGCAGGACGTTGCCGACAAAGACGTTGTTGCGAGCAATGGTCTGTAGTCCATTTCGTACACGCGCCAAGTTCCAATCAATCTAAAACAAGCTGCGCGGAGCCAAATCTAAAAAAGGGTAACGATTGGGTTTCTCTGAACCCGGGAGTCGCCATCATGAAAAACATTCGTTCATTCATGCTGCCGTTCGCCGTTGTCGGTTGGCTGCTGTTGCCTGTCATGTCGCAGGCCGCCAACCTGGAACCGGTCGACAGTGCCGGTGTGCAAGTCCAGCAACAACAGCAAAACGGCATCAACTACCTGTCCGGCGGGATTGGCCTGGACGAGTCAAAAGCCATCCAGCAAACCCCCGGCTACAACCTGCACATGACCTACTCGGTCGGCATGCAGAACGAGTACGCCGCCAACGTCGACGTGACGATTGAAAAAGCTTCGGGGCAACCCGTGCTCACGCTCAATCAGGCAGGGCCGCTGGTGTATGTGCAATTACCGCCAGGCAAATACATCGTGCGAGCCACGCTCAATGGCCAGGAGCGGCGGGACGTGACTGACGTCGGCAGCGGCACGGCGCGCAATCTGGTGTTTCACTGGAGTTGAAGCGGCTGCTGATTGATGCAGTCGTAAAGCAAGGGCGCGGGTACAATCCCGCGCCTTGTGTTTTGTGGCGAAGGAAGTGCTGGTTTGAAAGGGATTATGCGTATTGGCTCAGCGATGAGCCTGGCTTTGCTGTTGGCCGGTTGTGGAACGATGATGGGGCGCATGAACGGTGATTCTGCAGAGCCGTACTACAAAGGCGTCGATGGCAACTTGCACTTGCTTGGCGTGAGAGGGGGAGACGGCATGCCGTCCGCGGTCATCTGTTACATGATGATTGTTTGCCCGCTGATTACCGTCGTCTCCCTGCCGGTAGACGCTGCGCTCGACACGGTCTTGCTGCCGGTCGATTACGTCAACACCCTCTGAGGGCAACCTTGATTTATCGCCGCGTGCGCTTGGCCTTCGGTTTGTCGGTCGGCTCGTGCGCCATTCGGTAAATCCATAATCCGAACCAGGCGATGGTCACCAGGAAGACGGTGCCGATGCACTGCGACACGATCTCGAACCAATACATTCGGGGTTGTAGTGCCAGGGTGTAGGTATGACGTGGACCTGACCGATTCCATGTGGTGATGGAGCCGCTGATCAAGCTGTGGATGATCAGGTAAATCGACGCACCGATGAGGAAGGCGATCAGTACGCCGACGAGCACCGTCAGCCAGAACGCTACTCGACTCTGGCGATAGGGCGGCGGATGGGGCAGGGGCACGCGGGTTCTTTTCTGGTTCATCGAGTGGATGACCCTCTTCCATAAGGTGCGGCCAAAGTAGCGCGGATCGCCGTTGGCTGAAACCCGTCGACGTTGAAAACGCAGAGCGCAATTAAACTCGTGATGCCCGGGACGGATTTGCGTTTTTTCCGACAGCGCAAAAGGGCTGGAGTGAGCCGCCATCAAATCGCAGGCATAAAAAAACCCTGAATCTTGCGATTCAGGGTTTTCGGTATTTGGTGCCCAGAGACGGAATCGAACCGCCGACACGGGGATTTTCAATCCCCTGCTCTACCGACTGAGCTATCTGGGCAACGGGGCGCATTAAAAGGGTTTTTCGGATTTACGTCAACGACTTTTTTAAAATTTCTTAAATTAATTCCGTCGCTTACGATCCGACCCCCGATTTTGCGTGTTTACTCCGCAGGCGGAACGTAGCCTTCGGCCTTGGCGTAATCCTCGCCGGAGAAGTACTTGTCCATTTCGCCCTGAAGATATTTGCGATCTTCGGCGTTCATCATGTTCAGACGCTTTTCGTTGATCAGCAGGGTTTGGTGCTTTTGCCAGTCAGCCCAGGCCTTGGCCGAGACGTGGTCAAAAATATCCTGACCTTTTGCGCCCGGGAAAGGAGCGCGTTCCAGCGCGGGCAATTCTTCTTTGTACTTACGGCACATGATGGTGCGGGTCATGACGACTCTCCTGCGTTCAATACGGCGGCCGCGCGTTCGAGCAAGGTTTTGACCGGGGCAGCAAGGCCCAGGCGCGGCGGGGTGGCGAGGTTATACCAGAGCCAGTCGGCCTCGGCCACGTGATGGGCGGCCTCCTGTACCTGAACCAGCCAGGGTTCGATGGACAGCTGGAAATGGCTGAAGGTGTGGACGAGGCTTGGCAGCGCCTGCTGCTCGCCCATCGTCAGCGAGTGCTGATCGGCGAGATGTTGCAGGTCGTCGAGCTCATCGAGCTCCGGCAGGCTCCACAAGCCGCCCCACAGGCCGCTGGACGGACGGCGATAAAGCAGAATCGCGCCGTCGCCATTGGCCAGCATCGGCATCAGCGTGCGTTTTTGTGGGATCGCCTTGCGCGGCTTGGGGATCGGGTAACGAGTCTCCAGGCCAAGCATGTGCGCCTCGCAGCCCTTTTCCAATGGACACAGCAGGCAGCTCGGTTTGCTGCGTGTGCACAGCGTGGCGCCGAGGTCCATCATCGCCTGGGTATAGGCGTTGACCCGATCGTGCGGCGTGAAACGCTCTGCGTTGGCCCACAGTTGCTTGGCGACCTTGGGCTCGCCCGGGTAACCCTCTTGCGCAGTAAAGCGCGCCAGAACGCGTTTTACGTTGCCATCGAGGATCGGCGCGCGCAGGCCCATGCTGATGCTGGCGATAGCCCCGGCGGTGGACAGGCCGATACCCGGCAGGTCGGTGAGTTTTTCCACATCACGTGGAAATTCACCGCCGTACTGGCTGACGACGATCTTCGCGGTCTTCTGCAGATTGCGCGCGCGGGTGTAGTAACCCAGCCCGGTCCACAGGTGCAGCACTTCGTCCTCCGGCGCTTCGGCCAGCGCTTGCACCGTGGGCAGCGCGGCCATGAAGCGGTCGAAGTAATTGAGCACGGTGCTGACCTGGGTCTGCTGCAACATGATCTCCGACACCCACACCCGATACGGGTTGATGCCTTGCTGCCAAGGCAAATCGTGGCGGCCGTGGCGGTCGAACCATTCCAGCACCGCCGTGGAAAACTGCTCCGCTCTCATCGCTTGAACAGCCCCTTCAATGCGTTTTTCAGTTCAGGGCTGACTTTGTCGCCCAGCTTTTCGTCGATCTTTTCGCTGAGTTTGTCACCGGCCATTTTGGTCGCGACCTGACCCAGGCGTTCGTTGTCCACGCGGCAGGCCTTGGCGCCCAGTTCCAGCGGGCCACGGCAGCGTAGCGGCCATTCGATGCCGACGAATTTCTCGCCGACCTGGCAGGCCGGGTCCGGCATGGCGCTGGTGTCGCCTTCAACGACGATGCCGACGCGGTAATCCATGCCCAGTACCCGCAGGTCGATGTCGCCGTCAGCGTTGACGGTCATGCCGGGGATGCGCACTTTCAGGTCCGGGTTGCTGGCCACGCCATTACGGAAGGTCAGATTGCCCTTGAGTTCCTGGAACGGCGTGTCCTTGCCCCGTGGTTCGCCGCTGAGGGTTTTGCGGTTGAGGGTGGCGATGCCTTTGCACAGTTGCTGTTCAAGGTTGGCGTTGAGCAGCACGCCGTTGTTGATCACGAAACTGGCATTGCCGTTGAGGGTTTCGATCAGCGCCTGCTGGCTGTTGCCGCTGCCGGTGACGTTGCTGGTCAGGGTGACCAGGCCTTTGACCGGTGGGTTCTTGCCCTGGCTTTCGAGGATTTTCTCGACCGGCACGCGGTTGATCCGGGTCTGCAGGTTCAGCACTGGCGCACTCGGGCGTACGTCGAGGGTGCCCTTGGCTTCGAAGTCGCCGTTGTACAGGCCGCCGCGCAGGTTCTCCAGGGTCAGCAGGCCGCCCTGGCCGGAGGCCTTGAGCGCGGCGTTCTGGATCGGCAGCTTGTCGAGGGTCAGTTGGCCGAAGCTCAGGTCGGCGTCGACGTCGAGTTTGGCCAGGCGCTCGACCGGCAGCAGGCGCTCGGTGCTCCAGGCGCTTTTACTCGGCTTGTCCGGCAGCGGCGTGGAGCCAGCGCCGGCCATTGCATCCGCTTCGGTACTGGCGACTTCAGCCTGACGCACTTGCGTGGCGTTTTTGGCCTTGTCCGATTTCGGCGGCAGGTAGCGGTCGACGTCGAAGGTGTCGGCCTTGAGGATCGCCCGCAGCGACTGTTTGGCGAAATCTTCCACGGCAATGCGTCCGCTGAAGCTGCTGTCGTCGAGTTTCAGGTTGATGTTGTCGAGGGCGATGCTGGTCGGCGTGGCGGCCACGCGGCTGACCAGTTCGACCTTGCTCAGGCTGCCTTCGGCCATGGCCGGCAGGGTCTGGCCGATGCTGTCGACGAATTTCGCCAGATCGAACTGGGCGATCGAGATCCCGCCCGTGATCTGTGGGGTCTTGTCGAGGTCGTTGACCTTCAGCTCACCCAAGGCGCGCAACTGGTTGGCGGAGATCTTGATCCCGGTCCATTCGGCGACGTTCGCGGCTTTGTCCAGCAATACCTGGCCTTGGGCGGAGAAGGTCATGGCCTTGCCTTGCAGCGGATCGCCAGTCAGTTCGCCGGACAGTTTCATGTCTTCGAACTTGTAGCGTTGCAGGGCGCGCTCGATGCGCAGCTCGCCGCTGAGCTCGGTGCGCACTCGCAGCACAGGCTGATTGGTGCTGAGGAACGCCGTGGCTTTCAGCGGAATATTGGTCGAATCGTGTACCGCGCCGGTGCTCAGCTGGATGCTTTCGGCGCTGTATTGCTTGCCGGTCTGCTCGTCGTTGTATTCAACGCGGGCGTTGTTGACGGTCAGGCTGTCAATGTCGAGGCGGATCGGCTGCGGCGGTTTTTCCGGTTGGGCGCTGGCCTCTGCAACAGGAGCGCTGGCAGGCAGCGGGCTGCCGGCAGGTGTGGCAGGAGGCGGCAGCTTGCCGATGTCTTCCCAGTTGCCGTGGCCGTTCTTGTCGCGTTTCAGGCGCAGGTTCAAGCCTTCGACACGCACGTCGCTCATCTGCACTTCACGGCGCAACAGCGGCAATACGCGTACGGACAGGCCGAGCATCTGCAGATCGGCATACGGTTCGGTCGGATTGATCAGGGTGGCGATGCTGGCCTCGTGCAGTTCCAGGCCGAGCCAGGGGAACAGGCCCCAGCCGATATCGCCATTGAGCGTCAGCTCGATGTGGGCCTTGTCGCGGGCTATCTGGCGGATCTCGTCTTTGTAGTCGTTGGGATCAAAGAGGTGGGTCAGGGCGAAGCCCGCCGCCACAATGATCAGCAACAGCCCGAGAAGTACCAGACCCAGGATTTTGCCGAACGCTTTCATGGGCGAGTCCTTGTAATTAGTCGAATTCGTAATTTAGCCGGGGAGTATAGCGCTGCATCCGCCCGGTTCGGGGCGCAGTCATGTAGCGATTACTTCCAGCGGCACTTGCAGTTTGGCGGCCAGCGCCTGCGCTTCAAGGTGTCCGGCAGGGGCCAGCAGATGCAGTTGCGCACCCGCTTGCGACGCCATTTTCTGCGCTTGGTTCACCAACCGCTCGGCCACGCCACGGCGCCGGGTAACTTTTCGCACACATAAATGGGACAAATACCAAACGGTGTCATGCCTTGTCAGGCGAGCCGCACCGAGCAGGCGATCATTGAAACGTCCTGCAATCAAAGACCCGTCAGCCAGGCTGCTTTCGATCAACTGGGTGTCCCCGGAATACGGCGTGAACAGCCATTGCGGGGCGTCACGATAGATTTTCTGCAGATCCTGTTGATCCTGGTAATTGGCATCGTTCAGCGCTTGGACAACGATCGGCATGGCTTTTTCCTAAGAAGAACGAGATCAGATGACACGAAAAAGGTGATATCAGTTTGGTTTTTCTGTCACGTGCAAATGGTAACCTTCGCCAGTTCGTCCGTCCTTCTGCGACGTAACGTCGCGCCTTCAAGGAGCTTCACCTAAAAAACGGTCATGCCTGCGTGCATCAAGGCCGAGGGTGAACAGTGGCTGGCGAACCATACTAATAATTGGGGGATACACAATGAGCACGAGCATCACGGCGGGCGGCCTGCAAGTCGACCAGCCCGCGTTCCTGTCCAAGGAACGCATCATCGCCAAGCCCGGTTTCAACCGCTGGCTGGTTCCACCGGCCGCTCTGGCCATTCACCTGTGCATCGGCATGGCCTATGGCTTCTCGGTGTTCTGGTTGCCGCTGTCCAAGGCGCTGGGCGTTACCGCTCCGGTGGCTTGCGCACCGGACATGAGCTTCATCGCACAAGTATTTTCGTCGCAATGCGACTGGCCGATCTCGATGCTCGGCTGGATCTACACCCTGTTCTTCATCTTCCTCGGCTGCTCCGCAGCAATCTGGGGCGGCTGGCTGGAACATGCCGGGCCACGCAAGGCTGGCGTTGTGTCGGCACTGTGCTGGTGCGGCGGTCTGCTGATCTCGGCGCTGGGTATCTATACCCACCAGATCTGGCTGATGTGGATCGGCTCCGGGGTGATCGGTGGTATCGGTCTGGGGCTGGGCTATATCTCGCCGGTGTCGACCCTGATCAAGTGGTTCCCGGACAAGCGCGGCATGGCCACTGGCATGGCGATCATGGGCTTCGGTGGCGGCGCGATGGTCGGTGCACCGCTGGCCGCAGCGCTGATGGGCCACTTCGCTTCGCCAACCAGCGTCGGCGTGTGGCAGAGCTTCCTGGTGATGGCCGCGATTTACTTCGTGTTCATGATCGGTGGGGCGTTGTCCTACCGTGTGCCGCCAACCGGCTGGAAGCCTGAAGGCTGGACCGCTCCGGCGAAAAAAGCGTCGAACTCGATGATCACCCACCGTCACGTGCACGTGAATGTGGCGTGGAAAACCCCGCAATTCCGTCTGGTGTGGCTGGTGCTGTGCCTGAACGTGTCTGCCGGTATCGGCATCCTCGGCATGGCTTCGCCACTGCTGCAGGAAGTGTTCGGCGGCAAACTGCTGGGCGTTGACGTGCCGTTCGGTCAACTGGACGCCGGGCAGCTGGCTTCGATTGCCGCGATTGCTGCCGGTTTCACCGGTCTGCTGAGCCTGTTCAACATCGGTGGCCGGTTCTTCTGGGCTTCGTTCTCGGACTATCTGGGTCGCAAAAACACCTACTTCGTGTTCTTCGCCCTCGGTTTTGCTCTTTACGCACTGATCCCGAACATGGGTCATCTGGGCAACGTTGCGCTGTTCGTGGCGGCGTTCTGCATCATCCTGTCGATGTACGGCGGTGGTTTCGCGACCGTTCCGGCGTATCTGGCCGATCTGTTCGGTACGCAAATGGTCGGCGCGATCCATGGTCGCCTGCTGACCGCCTGGGCTGCGGCCGGTGTGCTCGGTCCGGTGCTGGTCAACTACCTGCGTGAATATCAGCTGAGCATCGGCGTTGAACGCGCGGCTGCTTACGACATCACTCTGTACATCCTCGCCGGTCTGCTGGTGCTGGGCTTCCTGTGCAACCTGCTGGTACGTCCGGTGGACGACAAGTACTTCATGACCGACGCCGAACTGGCTGCCGAGCAGGCGCTGGGCCACGACAAAGGTGCCGACGCCAGCACGGTTCTGGAGTGGAAAGCCGCACCGGGCACCAAGCCGCTGGCAATCGCTGCATGGCTGGTTGTAGGTATTCCGTTGGCGTGGGGTGTGTGGGTGACCCTGCAGAAGACGGCGGTACTGTTTCACTAAGTAAAAACGCTGTAACCCTGTAGGAGTGAGCCTGCTCGCGATAGCGGTCTGACAGTCGACAGAAATGTTGAATGTGAGGGCCCCATCGCGAGCAGGCTCACTCCTACAGTTGTTTTTGGGGTACCTGTAATGGCTTGTATGGACATGTCTACCCGCGACAGCCGGGGCTTCTGTCCGTCAGGCATATCACGTCTCGTGTTTCTGTTTCGGCCCCGCGTGCCTATAATGGCTGCCTTTTTCGCCCAATGATTTTGCGGAGCTGGTGATGGCCGAACGTAAGGCGTCTGTCGAGCGCGACACTCTGGAAACCCAGATCAAAGCCTCGATCAACCTTGATGGCACCGGAAAGGCCCGATTCGATATCGGTGTTCCTTTTCTTGAGCACATGCTGGATCAGATCGCCCGTCACGGGTTGATCGACCTGGATATCGAATGCAAGGGCGATCTGCATATCGACGACCACCATACGGTGGAAGACGTCGGTATCACCCTCGGTCAGGCGTTTGCCAAAGCCATCGGCGATAAAAAAGGCATCCGTCGCTATGGTCACGCCTACGTGCCGCTTGATGAAGCGCTATCGCGCGTGGTGATCGATTTCTCCGGTCGTCCTGGCCTGCAGATGCACGTGCCGTACACCCGCGCCACCGTCGGCGGCTTCGACGTCGACCTGTTCCAGGAATTCTTCCAGGGCTTCGTCAACCACGCGCTGGTCAGCCTGCACATCGACAACCTGCGTGGCACCAACACCCACCACCAGATCGAAACCGTGTTCAAGGCTTTCGGCCGCGCGCTGCGCATGGCCGTCGAGCTGGATGAGCGCATGGCCGGGCAAATGCCATCGACCAAAGGCGTTCTGTAATGCAGACGGTTGCAGTTATCGACTACGGCATGGGCAACCTGCACTCGGTGGCCAAGGCCCTCGAGCACGTCGGTGCCGGCAAGGTGCTGATCACCAGCGACGCTGACGTGATCCGCGAAGCCGACCGCGTGGTATTCCCAGGTGTTGGCGCAATTCGCGACTGCATGGCGGAGATCCGTCGCCTCGGTTTCGATTCTCTGGTGCGTGAAGTCAGTCAGGATCGCCCATTCCTCGGCATCTGTGTCGGCATGCAAGCCTTGCTCGACACCAGCGAAGAGAACGACGGCGTCGACTGCATCGGCCTGTTCCCGGGCGCGGTGAAGTTCTTCGGCAAAGACCTGCATGAAGACGGCGAGCACCTGAAAGTCCCGCACATGGGCTGGAACGAAGTGCAGCAGAAGGTCAGCCACCCGCTGTGGCATGACATTCCGGACATGGCGCGTTTCTACTTTGTGCACAGCTACTACATCGCCGCTGCCAACGCGCGGCAGGTGGTGGGTGGCGGTCACTACGGCGTCGATTTCGCTGCGGCGCTGGCCGATGGCTCGCGTTTTGCCGTGCAGTTCCACCCGGAGAAGAGCCACACCCATGGCCTGCAATTGCTGCAGAACTTCGCGGCGTGGGACGGTCGCTGGTAAATGGCTGCCAAGAAGTCCAAACCGCTGATCCTGACCCTCACTCCTGAACAGGAAAGCGAGGCCAATCGCAAGATCCAGCGGTTCATGGAAGACCGATTCGAACTGGACCTGGGTTCGTTCGAAGCGGCGGAAATTCTTGAGCTGTTTACCCGTGAAATTGCTCCGCACTATTACAACAGGGCGATTTTCGATGTGCAGACCCACCTCAAAGAGCGGTTTGAAAGCATCGAAAGCGACCTGTGGGCGCTCGAGAAAAACTGATTTCCGAGCCAAGCTGAACATTCAAATTTGAAGGTTTGCCAGATGCTGATTATTCCCGCTATCGATCTCAAAGACGGTGCCTGCGTACGTCTGCGCCAGGGCCGCATGGAAGATTCCACAGTGTTCTCCGATGACCCGGTGAGCATGGCTGCCAAGTGGGTGGAGGGCGGTTGCCGTCGTCTGCATCTGGTCGACCTGAACGGCGCTTTCGAAGGCCAGCCGGTCAACGGCGAAGTGGTCACCGCGATCGCCAAGCGCTCCCCGCCCCTGCCGATCCAGATCGGCGGCGGCATTCGTTCGCTGGAAACCATCGAGCACTACGTCAAGGCCGGCGTGAGCTACGTGATCATCGGCACCAAAGCCGTAAAAGATCCGGCGTTCGTCGCTGAGGCCTGCCGTGCGTTCCCGGGCAAGATCATCGTTGGTCTGGATGCCAAAGACGGTTTCGTCGCCACCGATGGCTGGGCTGAAATCAGCAGCGTGCAGGTCATCGATCTGGCCAAGCAGTTTGAAGCCGATGGCGTGTCCTCGATCGTTTATACCGACATCGCCAAAGACGGCATGATGCAGGGCTGCAATGTGCCGTTCACCGCTGCGCTGGCTGCTGCTACCAAGATCCCGGTGATCGCTTCCGGCGGTATCCACAACCTGGGTGACATCAAGTCGCTGCTCGACGCCAAGGCGCCAGGCATCATCGGCGCCATCACCGGCCGGGCGATTTATGAAGGCACCCTCGACGTCGCCGAAGCGCAAGCTTTCTGCGATTCGTACAAAGGCTGAGGACTGACCATGGCGCTGGCCAAACGCATCATCCCTTGCCTGGACGTGGACAACGGCCGGGTCGTCAAGGGTGTGAAGTTCGAGAATATCCGCGACGCCGGTGACCCGGTGGAAATCGCCCGTCGCTATGACGAGCAGGGTGCCGACGAGATTACCTTCCTCGACATCACCGCCAGCGTCGATGGCCGCGACACCACGCTACATACCGTCGAGCGCATGGCCAGCCAGGTGTTCATTCCGCTGACCGTTGGCGGTGGCGTGCGCACCGTGCAGGATATCCGCAACCTGCTCAATGCCGGTGCGGACAAGGTGTCGATCAACACCGCTGCCGTTTTCAACCCGGAATTCGTTGGCGAAGCCGCACAGCATTTCGGCTCGCAATGCATCGTCGTCGCCATTGACGCAAAGAAGGTGTCCGGTCCGGGTGAAACCCCGCGCTGGGAAATCTTCACTCACGGCGGGCGCAAGCCGACCGGTCTCGACGCCGTCGAGTGGGCGAAGAAGATGGAAGGCCTGGGGGCCGGCGAGATCCTGCTGACCAGCATGGATCAGGACGGCATGAAAAACGGCTTTGACCTCGGTGTAACCCGTGCCATCAGCGATGCGCTGGGCATTCCGGTAATTGCTTCGGGCGGAGTCGGCAACCTGCAGCACCTGGCTGACGGCATCCTCGAAGGGCACGCCAGTGCGGTGCTCGCCGCGAGTATTTTCCACTTCGGTGAATACACCGTGCAGGAAGCGAAAGCGTATATGGCCAAACGCGGCATCGTGATGCGCTAATCCGTACAGGCCAGTGGACAGTATGGCGTACCCAAGGCACTCTTGGGCACGCCATGGATTCCGGTAGCCCGACATGATCAAACGCCTGCTTCTTGTTCTCGCCAGTGCTTCTGTGTTGTTGCTCAATACGGCGCGGGCGGAAAACAGTCCTGACACCGATCTGGTGCTTCTCACCGAAAACTTCCCGCCCTACAACATGGCGAAAGACGGCAAGAACTTCGCCAAGGGCGAGAACATCAATGGTATCGCCACCGACATCGTGCGCGAGATGTTCAAGCGTGCCGGGCTCACCTACAGCCTGACACTGCGCTTCCCTTGGGAGCGGGTCTACAAACTGGCGTTGGAAAACCCCGGTTATGGCGCTTTCGTGATGGCGCGTCTGCCGGATCGCGAGAATCTATTCAAATGGGTCGGCCCGATCGGTCCCGACGACTGGATCATGTTGGCAAGAGCCGACAGCAAAATCACCCTCGAAACCCTCAACGATGCGCGCAAATACAAGATCGGTGCCTACAAGGGCGATGCGATTGCCGAAACGTTGACCAGGCAAGGCTTGCAGCCGCTGGTTGTCCTGCGTGATCAGGACAATGCGAAAAAACTGGTCAACGGCCAGATCGATCTGTGGGCCACCGGGGATCCTGCCGGGCGTTATCTGGCGCGGCAGGATGGAGTCACTGGACTCAAGACCGTATTGCGCTTCAACAGCGCCGAACTGTACCTGGCGCTGAACAAAGACGTAGCTGACACCGTCGTCGCCAAGCTGCAGGCAGCGCTGGATCAGATGCGCAAAGACGGTGTCGTCGACGAGATCATGTCTCGCTATCTGTAACGGTTGCTATCGGCGGCTCAGGTTGTACAGCGGAGACTGGCTTGGCTGTTTCAGTGATGGGCGGGGTAACTGGCGCTGCCATTGTCTGTAGCGACGGGGTGATAGTCTCAGGTTCCTCGGGCGTGTACTCAGTGATGTG
Organism: Pseudomonas sp. AD21; assembly: GCF_002878485.1. Taxonomy (NCBI): domain Bacteria; kingdom Pseudomonadati; phylum Pseudomonadota; class Gammaproteobacteria; order Pseudomonadales; family Pseudomonadaceae; genus Pseudomonas; species Pseudomonas sp. AD21. The sequence goes on along the minus strand of NZ_NQYG01000005.1, from coordinate 8,030 downwards.
CAGGCTGTTGCCATCGGTGTAGCTGAAGCTATCTGTTACTGGTGTACCGTCTGCGCGCAGCAGCCTGTAGTCACTTTGAATCAGATAAACCGCCACCGTTCTGTTTTTTGGCGCGAATGCGATGATCTCCATGGGTATCGAATTGAACCACTCGGTGGAGTGGGGCTTGCTCTGAGTGAAATCATCTTCAAGGTGCGCCGAGAATGCCATCGCCGTTGGCATGCTGGATTGCCATTGACCTTCAAACTTTACCGAAGTCGCTCTGGCGAAAATCAAGAGGCTGGCAGGACCCTGGACGCGTGGCGCCGTCCACCTGAATGTCCTGTTCGCTGACTCTGGATTATGTTCATGACCGACAAGCAGATACCGGTCAGTTCTTTGCAGAAGATAAAAGGGCGATGAACGCAGTTGTTCCAGAGGCGTGAGCAACGGGTCTTTGATGGTGAACCACGGCAGTTTGGCGGTATGGGTGGACGTGTCCAGTTCGCTCGGTGGTATGCGTCCGTTCAGTGTTGGCGCGACTGGGCGGGCGTTCATCTTCAGCGCAATCGGCATGCGTAATGAATAGGCTGAGAAACTCTCGGGTCTGGCGTAGCCGTTGTCACTTATCGCGATACCGGGTGCAAGGTGAGTTTCCCCAGGCGCAGCCACTGGAGGAGCGATGCTCCAAACGCTGACACTTTGTTTTGCGCCGCTGCCCTTGTCGCTCCAGATCAGTTCGTTGACTTTCGAGGCGGTCACCAGATCGGCACGGACGCAGCGAACAGCATTGAGCGACGGTTTATCGTGATCATTGGAGCAGACGCAACCCAAGGCTACATAGCCCTCCGGGGGAATGGGTCGCCAAATGGCCCCGTCTTTTTTCGATCCTGAGCCTGAATCTTTCCAGATCAACTCGAAGTCATCCGGTCGCCTTAATGCCTTGCCCTTGGCGGGGTCTGTGCTGGCTACCTGCGCCTCGCAAACCACGACAGCCACGGCGCTGGCGTTATTGAGGTTGTCGAATCCGGCAGCGATCACATCACCTAGCGGAAAATAGCCCGGCAACGCATCCGGCGCCGGGGTCGGGCGCCAGAAGGCAGCGGGTTTCGCCCGCGAGCCGGCGCTGTCCCAGATTCGGTGAAACTCCGTGGTGAAGTTGATCAGCAGGTTGTCGTGCCTGATGGGTTCCATATGCCTGGTTGGTGTTGCGGCTTCGTCATGAATAGTCATAGTCAGTCCTGATAATGAACGGCGACTCAAGGGAGTCGCGACCCGTTGCAGGTCTTACTATCCGGATGTGCGCCAGGCCTCTGGCGGTAACTATGTATTCAATGTCGTGACACGGTATTACCGATAAACACCGTCTTTGCCATGGCCGGCCATGGCGCGATTGCTACGTACGCTAATCATCTGCTTGATGTCGATCCACTCGATGCCTTGAGCCTTCAGCTTCGGCAGTTCGCGCTCCAGCACTGCCAGCGTCTGCGGATACGGGTGGCCGATCATCACCGCTGAACCCTGCTTGCGCGCCAGGTTGATCGCCGTCTGCAACTGGGTGTAGATCGCCGCTTCAGTGCGCTCGTCATCGAGAAACACGTCCCGCGAGACACTCGCCAGATCGATCTTCTGGGCCTGCTGTGCGGCGACGGTTTGCGCACTGGTGCGGCTGTCGACGAAGAACTTGTGACGGCGCTGCAACTCGCCCATCAGCCACGCCATCGCCACCGGTTGCGCGGTCATGCGGCTGCCCATGTGGTTATTGATGCCGGCGGTGTAGGGGACCATTTTGAAGGCTGCATCGAGGCGCTTTTCCAGCTCTTCGAGGGGCAGGTCGGGGTGCCAGGCGTATGGGCCGGTGGCCGGATCCATGGGCATGTGCAGGATCACGATCTTGCCGGCGCGGTGAGCTTCGTGGGCGAATTCGGTGGCGTGCGGGGTGTCGGGCATGATCGCCGTGGTCACCGGGCCGGGCAGGGCCAGCACGCGGCGATCCCGGGGCAGGTTCTGCCCCAGGTCGTCGATGATCAGTGTCAGGTAGGCTTTTTGCGGAGTGGTTCTGGCGGGCTCTGCGTGAGCAGCACCCGCCAGACAGCACAGCAGGACGAAGAGAAAACGCAAAGACATCCTCAACGGCCGGAAGTGATGCTCAGGCCTTTGAGCAGGCTCAGGGCCTGGGCCAACTGGTAATCGTCATCCTGCGGCATAGCCTTGGCCTTGGCGCCGGAACCGGTCGGCTTGTCCGCGCCGCCGTTGCCGTTGCCCAGGTGACCTTGCAGGTCCGCTTCCTTGAAGTAGTCGCCGTCCGCCTCGTTGGTGATCTTGGCCTTGCGCACTTCGATGTCCGGGACGATGCCCTGGGCCTGGATCGAGCGGCCGTTCGGCGTGAAGTACAGCGCCGTGGTGATCTTCAGTGCGCGGTCGTTATTCAGCGGCAGCACGGTCTGCACCGAGCCTTTGCCGAAACTGGTGGTGCCCATGACCACGGCGCGTTTCTGATCCTGCAGGGCGCCGGCGACGATTTCCGAGGCAGAGGCGCTGCCACCGTTGATCAGCACCACCATTGGCACCGCTTCGCTTTCGTCCTTGCCGGTGGCAGAGAAGCGCAGCTCGGAGTTGGCGATCCGGCCTTTGGTGTAGACGATCAGGCCTTTCTTGATGAAGTGGTCGACCACTTCCACCGCCGCCTGCAGCACCCCGCCCGGGTTGTTGCGCAGGTCGAGGATGATGCCGTTGAGTTTCTTGCCGTTGTCCTTGCGCAGCTTGGCCAGGGCCTTGGAAACTTCTTCGCCGGTCTTGACCTGGAACTGGGTGATGCGTATGTAGCCGTAGCCCGATTCCAGCAGCTGTGCCTTGACGCTCTTCACTTGAATCACGGCGCGGGCCAGGGTCACGTCGAATGGTGTGCCGCCGTCACGGACCAGGGTCAGAGTGATCTTCTGACCGATCTTGCCGCGCATCTTGTCCACGGCTTCGGTCATGGTCTGGCCGCGAGTCGGCTGGCCGTTGATCTTGACGATGAAGTCACCGGCCTGGATACCGGCCTTCGACGCAGGCGTGTCGTCGATTGGCGACACGACTTTGATGAAGCCGTCTTCAGAACCGACTTCGATGCCCAGGCCGCCGAATTCACCGCTGGTGCTTTCCTGCAGCTCGGTGAAGTCTTCGGGGCCGAGATAGGCGGAGTGCGGATCGAGGTTGCTGAGCATGCCCTTGATTGCGTTTTCCAGCAGGGTCTTGTCGTCCACCGGCTCGACATAGGCAGCCTTGATCCGATCCATCACCTCGGCGAAGGTGCGCAGCTCTTCCAGCGGCAACGGTGCCTTGGCGGTCGCGGCAGTGCCTGCCGGAGCGACGGCCGGGGCCGGTTGAGCAGCGAACGCCAGAGGCGCGCCGATCACCAGGGCGATCGTCAGGGCCAGCGAGGTAAGGCGGGACAAATGCAGCATGTCGAACGAACTCCTGAATTAGGCGACGCGCTTATCCTTGCGCGTGACACCATTGCGCCGGATCACTCGGGTGACCCTGCTGACGAATTGCGAAATACAGCGCAGGCGTGTCCTGACCGCCACTGTTACCTACAGTGGAAATCGACTCACCGGCTTTTACCACGTCACCGGCCGACTTGAGCAGCGTCTGGTTGTGACCGTAAAGACTCAGATACCCATTGCCGTGATCGAGGATCACCAGCAGCCCGGCACCGCGCAACCAGTCGGCGAACACCACGCGCCCGCCGTGTACGGCATGCACCTGGCTGCCGGCGGCGGCGCTGATCATCACGCCGTCCCATTTGGTGCGGGCATCGTCGCCACGGCTTTCGCCGAAGCGTGCCAGCAGTCGACCATCAACCGGCCACGGAAGTTTTCCCCGGGTTGCAGCAAAAGGGCCACCGAAGGTCTCGCCGCTGCTGGAAACCAGCGCGCCTGGGGTTGATTTGACCGGTTTTCGTGGGGCGTCGCTGTTATCAGCCTGCGCCTCACGCAAACGCTTTTTTTCCGCTTCCTGCTGGGCGATCAGCGCTTTCTGCCGCGCTTCTTCTGCCTCACGGGCCTGGCGGGCCAGGGTTTCTTCAATGGTTTTAAGGACTTTAGACAGGTCTGCCTGATCCTGCTCGCGGGCGGCGAGTTTCTGATCGCGCGCCTTTACATCGTCGTTGAGCTTGGCGAGGACCTGCTGGCGTTCCTTGCGAACTTTGTCGAGTTCATCGCGTTGAGTGTCGAGGCTGCTTTTCTGGACCAGCAATTGCGCTTGCTGGGCGGCGATGTCTTGTTCGACATTGGCCAGTTGGCGCAGGGTTTCGTTGAAGTTCTTCAACTGCTCCAGGCGGGCCTGGCTCAGGTAGTCGTAATAGGTGAGGGTGCGGGCGAATTTCTCGGGATTCTGCTGGTTGAGCAACAGCTTGAGGTATTCCTGACGGCCGTTCTGATAGGCCGCACGGGCCTGGATGGCGATCAGTCGCTGCTGTTCAGTGCGTGCGCTCTGGAGTTTTTTTTTCTCCGTATCGAGTCGCTGCAGTTCGGATTCGCTTTTCTTCAGCTCTTTTTGCAGCGCATCGATCTGCTTTTCGAGCTTGCCCATCTCGGTTTCAGTGCCCTTGAGCTCTTTCTGTACGCCGGATTTTTCTTCCTGAACCTTGTTCAGCAGCTTTTTCAGCTCGGCAATATCCTGACGCGTGGCATCCAACTGCTGTTGGGTTTGCGCGCGCTCGTCAGCGAAGGCCGGTTGGAGCAGGCAGGTCAGAGCGAGGGCGATCAGGACGCGGAGCATAGAGGCGGGCGGCACCAGGGTAAGGGACGGCCTAGTATGCCCGCCCGACGCTGCAAAAAAAACGCCCAATTGGGCTTGTGTGATAACTGGAGCAGATTCGGTATTAAAAATAGCGCAAAACCAATGTGGGAGCGGGCTTGCTCGCGAATGCGGTGCGTCAGCAACGTTGATGTTGACTGACCCACCGCATTCGCGAGCAAGCCCGCTCCCACAGGGGTTTGCGGTGTTTTGGCGATTCGGGGTTAGACCAGAATCGACGTGCCAGTCATTTCCGCCGGTTTTTCCAGGCCCAGCAGCATCAGCATGGTCGGTGCCACGTCCGCCAGTACGCCGCCTTCGCGAACCTTGAGGTCACGCTTGCCGACATAAATGAACGGTACCGGCTCCGTGGTGTGAGCGGTGTGCGCCTGGCCGGTGGAGGCGTCGGACATCTGCTCGACGTTGCCGTGGTCGGCGGTGATCAGCGCTTCGCCGCCGACTTTTTCCAGTGCCTCGACGATGCGGCCGACGCAGGTGTCCAGGCATTCCACGGCTTTCACTGCAGCGTCGAACACGCCGCTGTGGCCGACCATGTCGCCGTTGGCGTAGTTGACCACGATCACGTCGTAACGCTGGTGCTCGATGGCGTCGACGATGCGGTCGGTGACTTCTGGCGCGCTCATTTCCGGTTGCAGGTCGTAGGTGGCGACTTTCGGCGACGGGATCAGGATGCGCTCTTCGCCCGGGAACGGTTCTTCACGACCACCGGAGAAGAAGAAGGTCACGTGCGCGTATTTTTCGGTTTCCGCGATACGCAGCTGGGTCTTGCCGTTCTTCGCCAGGTAGTCGCCGAGCACGTTTTCCAGGCTGCCGGCGGCGAAGGCCGATGGCGCAGGGATGCTGGCGGCGTATTGGGTCAGCATGACGAAACCGGCCAGTTTTGGCTGGCGCGCGCGCTCGAACTCCTTGAAATCGTCTTCGACGAATACGCGGGTCAGCTCGCGGGCACGGTCGGCGCGGAAGTTCATGAACACCACGGCGTCGCCGTCTTCAACCTTGACCGGCTCGCCGATGGTGGTGGCCTTGACGAATTCGTCGCTCTCGCCACGGGCGTAGGCTGCGTCGAGACCCTCCTGGGCGGTGGCGGCGTTGAATTCGGCGTTGCCGTCGACGATCAGGTTGTAGGCCTGGGATACGCGGTCCCAGCGGTTGTCACGGTCCATCGCGTAATAGCGACCGACGATGCTGGCGATGCGGCCCTTGCCGAGTGCATGGAAAGTCGCGTCGAGCAGTTCGATCGACGACGTGGCGCTTTTCGGTGGCGTGTCGCGGCCGTCGAGGAAGGCGTGCAGGTAGATTTTCTCGGCACCGCGCTTGAAGGCCAGTTCGGCCATGGCGATCAGGTGATCCTGGTGGCTGTGCACGCCGCCATCCGACAGCAGGCCCATGAAGTGCACGGCTTTACCGGCAGCCACGGCTTTATCCACCGCAGCGCAGATGGTCGGGTTCTCGAAGAACTCGCCGTCGCGGATCGCTTTGGTCACGCGGGTAAAGTCCTGATACACCACGCGACCGGCGCCGAGGTTCATGTGGCCGACTTCGGAGTTGCCCATCTGGCCGTCCGGCAGGCCGACGTCCATACCGCTGCCCGAGATCAAACCGTTCGGCACGCTGGCCCACAGGCGATCGAGTACCGGCTTGTTCGCCGCATACACGGCATTGGATTCGTGGCTGTCACTGTGACCGAAGCCGTCGAGAATCATCAGGACCAAAGGTTTAGGCGTGGTAGTCATGGAATCCACTCGTGGCTAATAAAGAAGAGGGCGATGGAAAAGGGAGTGGCAGTTTAATGCGAAGTTCCTGCGGCGTCACCGCCGGACGGGGTTTGGCCCACCATGGCTGCTGTGTATACTGGCCGACATTTTAACGCCCTGGAACCTCCTTCGATGGTTGCTCACCTGATTGAATTTGCCACTAACCACTACATTCTTGTCGGTATCTTCGTCGTACTGCTGGCCCTGTTGCTTGCCCACACGATGCAGGGCGGCGGTAAAAGCCTGAGCACCGGCGAGCTGACCGCTCTGGTCAACAAAGAAGCAGGCGTGGTGGTGGACATCCGTCCGGCCAAGGATTTCGCTGCTGGCCATATCGTTGGCGCGGTGAACATTCCCCAGGACAAGCTGGCTGCACGAATCGGCGAGCTGGAAAAGCACAAGGCCAAGACCATCATTCTGGTCGACGCCCTGGGCCAGACCGCCGGCACCCACGCCCGCGAACTGATGAAATCCGGCTTCACCGCCGCCAAGCTGTCCGGCGGGATCTCCAGCTGGAAAGGCGACAACCTGCCGCTGGTGAAGTGATATGAGCGAAGTCATCGTCTACTCCAGCGATTACTGCCCTTACTGCTCGCGAGCCAAGTACCTGCTCGAGAACAAAGGCGTGGCCTTCGAAGAGATCAAGGTCGATGGCAAGCCGCAGGTGCGCGCCGAAATGACCCAGAAAGCCGGGCGCACGTCCGTGCCGCAGATCTGGATCGGCAGCAAGCACATCGGCGGTTGTGATGATTTGTATGCCCTGGAGCGCGCCGGCAAGCTCGACGCGCTGCTCAAGGCCTGAACGGCTGCACCCACGTACAGCAATCCCTAAAAGACCCAAGATCAGAAAGGATCTGAGATGACTGACCAACAGAACACTGCAGCCAGCGAAGAAGAAACCGCACCGCAATTCTCCTTGCAGCGCATCTACGTACGCGATCTGTCCTTCGAAGCCCCGAAAAGCCCGGCGATCTTCCGCCAGCAGTGGGACCCGACCGTCGGTCTGGATCTGAACACCCGTCAGAAAGAGCTGGAAGGCGATTTCTACGAAGTCGTGCTGACCCTGTCCGTTACCGTGAAAAACGGCGACGAAGTCGCCTTCATCGCTGAAGTGCAGCAGGCCGGTATCTTCCTGATCAAGAACCTGGACGCGGCTTCGATGAGCCACACTCTGGGTGCGTTCTGCCCGAACATCCTGTTCCCGTACGCTCGCGAAACCCTGGACAGCCTGGTGACCCGCGGTTCGTTCCCGGCCCTGATGCTGGCTCCGGTGAACTTCGACGCCCTGTACGCGCAAGAGCTGCAGCGCATGCAGGAAAGCGGCGAAACGCCAACCGTTCAATAAACGGTCCTGGCTACAACGAAAAAAGCGCCGTAACAGGCGCTTTTTTCTTGGCTGATCGTTCCCACGCTCCGCGTGGGAATGCCTCTGGGGACGCTCCGCGTCCAGTGACGCGGAGCGTCACGGGCTGCATTCCCACGCAGAGCGTG